>JAMONB010000413.1 GCA_027066745.1 Flavobacteriaceae bacterium | reverse complement strand
AAACTGCCAATTGGATTGTCGCTGGGGCAATTGCCAAACAATTATTAAATACAATAAAGATAAATGCTTTTACCTCTTCCGTTGGCGATATTGTATTACAAAAACCCTATCAAGAATTAGATTTCTCCAAAACGGAATCAAATGCTGTTCGTTGTCCTAATTCAGAACTAGCAAAAAAAATGATTGAAAGTATCAAACACATAAAAAAACAAGGCGATACCATTGGTGGTACAATTACTTGTGTTGCTCAAAATGTACCTGTCGGGTTTGGTGAGCCTATTTTTGACAAATTACACGCTAGATTAGGTCAAGCCATGCTCTCTATAAATGCCGTAAAAGGTTTTGAATATGGTAGCGGATTTGAAGGCACTACATTAAAAGGGTCTGAACATAATGATGCTTTTAATACTGATGGCTCAACCAAAACAAATCTTTCTGGAGGTATTCAAGGTGGTATTTCAAATGGAATGGATATTTATTTCAAAGTTGCTTTTAAGCCGGTAGCTACTTTATTACAAAAATACGATACTATTGACACAAATGGTAATGCTTTAACTGTACAAGGTAAAGGCAGACACGACCCGTGTGTTGTACCAAGAGCCGTACCCATTGTAGAGGCTTTAACAGCTATGGTATTAGCCGATTTCTATTTACTAGATAAAACAAGAAAATTATAACAAACCAATATTGGGATAATTCCTTTTATAAAGTATATTTGTCCCCTCATAAAAAAAATAAAAAATGACAGACGGATTATACGCAAAATTTAACACCACAAAAGGTGATATTTTAGTGAACTTAACATTTGACAAAACTCCAGGTACTGTTGGTAATTTTGTTGCTTTGGCAGAAGGAAAATTAGAAAATAACATACACCCACAAGGAACACCATATTATAATGGTTTGAAATTTCATAGAGTTATCCCTGATTTTATGATTCAAGGTGGTTGTCCACAAGGAACAGGAACGGGTAATCCTGGTTATAGCTTTGAAGATGAATTTCATGACGATTTAAAACACGATAAGCCAGGTGTATTATCTATGGCTAATTCAGGCCCTGCAACCAATGGCAGTCAATTTTTCATTACACATATTGCAACTCCTTGGTTAGATAATAAGCATACTGTTTTTGGAAATGTTGTTGAAGGTATGGATATTGTTGATGCTATTCAACAAGATGACATCATCACTAGCTTAGAAATAATACGAGTAGGTAGTGCTGCTGAAAATTTTAATGCCATTGAAGCTTTTAGGACATTTGAAGGTGCAAGAGAAAAACGTATTGCTGAAACAAAGCAAAAACAAGAAAGTATTTTAGATGCTGCTTCCGCAGGATTTATCAAAACAGATAGTGGACTTAGATACCAAATTATTCAAGAAGGAAACGGAAAAAAAGCCAATAAAGGCGATATGGTTTCTGTACATTATAAAGGACAATTATTTGACGGTACTGTTTTTGATTCTTCGTACAAACGTAAACAGCCTCTTGAATTTTCAGTAGGTGTTGGTCAAGTAATTGCTGGTTGGGACGAAGGTATTTTACTTTTAAACGTTGGCGATAAAGCACGTATGGTTATTCCATCTGAATTGGCTTATGGCTCTAGAGGTGCTGGCGGAGTTATCCCTCCAAATACCCCTTTAATCTTTGATGTAGAACTTATTGACATCAAATAATTCAAGTCTAAAAAACAAAAAAAAGAGCTCCGCTACGGAGCTTTTTTTTTATACTTGACTATATAATTTTAAAATACTAACTTTGTTGTTGTCGTCAAACAAACATTTTTCAAAAATACAGAAAACAAACAATGATTATAGAACCTAGAACTCGTGGCTTTATTTGCTTAACTTCTCATCCTAAAGGATGTGAAAAAAATGTAATCAATCAAATTGAATATATTAAATCTAAAGGAACAATAGATGGTCCGAAAAAAGTTTTAGTCATCGGTGCTTCTACTGGTTTTGGCTTAGCTTCAAGAATTACAAGTGCTTTTGGTTCTAATGCATCAACCATTGGAGTTTTCTTTGAAAAACCACCAGAAGAAGGAAAACCTGCGACTACAGGATGGTACAATAGTGCTGCTTTTGAAGAACAAGCTCATAAAGCAGGTTTATATGCTAAAAGTTTTAATGGAGATGCTTTTTCTGATGAAATCAAAGAACAAACATTACAATTAATTAAAAAAGATTTAGGAAAAATAGATTTAGTCATCTATAGTCTTGCTTCACCTCTTCGATTAGATCCAAAAACAGGAATCACCCACAGATCCGTACTAAAACCTATTGGTAAAACGTATTCTAACAAGACCGTTGATTTTCATACTGGTGTAGTAAAAGACATTTCTATTGAGCCTTGTACAGAAGAAGAAATTAAGAATACTGTTAAAGTTATGGGCGGTGAAGATTGGCAATTATGGATTGAAGCTCTGGCAGCACAAGATCTATTGTCAGATAAATTTATGACTGTTGCTTATTCCTATATCGGCCCTTCGCTCACAGAAGATGTTTATAGAAAAGGAACTATTGGACGAGCCAAAGATCATTTAGAAGCTACTGCTTTTACAATTACTGACATGCTTAAAGATGTAAACGGAAAAGCCTATGTCTCTGTCAATAAAGCATTGGTAACTCAAGCAAGTTCAGCAATTCCAGTGATACCTCTATACATTTCATTGCTTTATAAAATAATGAAAAAAGAAGGCATCCATGAAGGGTGTATTGAGCAAATTCAACGTTTATACAAAGATAGATTATATGCAGAGAATACAGCTACAGACAAAAAAGGTAGAATACGTGTTGATGATTGGGAAATGAGAGATGATGTACAAGCACAAATAAAAGAATTGTGGCCGCAAGCCACTACAGAATCATTGGCTGAAATAGGGGATTTAGAAGGATATTCTGATGATTTTTTCAACCTTTTTGGTTTTAGAATTGAGGGTGTTGACTATACCCAAGATGTTGATGAAATGGTTAAAATACCTGGGTTACAATAATTTAATAAAACTAAATTTGGATTTAGAGCATCTAAAATATCCTATCGGAAAATTCAAACTTCCTATTCCAGTAACCGCTAATCATATTGAAAAGTGGATTGCTACTCTAGAAGGCTTCCCAAAACAATTGATAGCTTTGGTTAACAATTTGACTGATGAGCAATTAGACACACCTTATCGCCCTAAAGGATGGACGATCAGACAAGTCATACATCATATTTCAGATAGCCACCATAATAGTTACACCCGTTTTAAATGGACTTTAACTGAGGATAAGCCAGTAATTAAAGCTTATTTTGAAGATAGATGGGCTGAATTACATGATAGCAAATCAGCTCCTATCCTACTCTCTTTAAACTCAATATCAGCCTTACATGCCAAATGGGTTTATTTATTAAAAGGATTGCATACTGAAGAATTAAAACAAGTATTTATCCACCCTGAAGGTAATACAGAAGTTTCAATTGCTGAAAACATCGGAGTTTATGCTTGGCATTCTCAGCATCATTATGCTCATATTGAGCAATTGCTATTGAAAAAAGAATGGATTAAAAAAAGATAAAAAAATGAAAAAAATAGTTGCCCTACTAATCATGAGTATCATAGGTGTTTCTTGCACTACAAGTGATGATAGCTCTTCAGAAAAATATTCAGGAATAGTAACCGAAGCTGACATTAAAGGAGAATGGACAGTTACAGCCTTTTTTACTAAAAATGGTGAGGTAAAAACAAAAGTAGAAGGCGTCAATGTACCTGCTAAATTTAAAAGTATTGGTAAAGATTTTAACAATACTAAAGCAAATTTTAGTCAAGCACCAAACAAAGTCACATCTACAGGAACGTTTACTAATGTTACCACATTAACTTACTTAACCTTTTTTAAAACTGAAGAAAGTGTTGAAAGTGTCAAACTGAATGGAGATTGGTCTCTCAATAATAATATCATTACCATTACCTCTGGTGGCGTAGCTATTGATTATACTATAATTGACTTCACAGGCAACACTTTAAAACTTAAGTATACATATAATGAATTTGTAGAAGTGATTTTAGGCTATGAGGGACAAGCTAAAGCAGATATATACATCACTGTAACAAAATAAAATACACACCATTTCTAATTGTGAATACTTATTTTTATGTATTGAGTATCTCAATGGATAATGTATATTTGCATCCATAAATTTCATTACAATTCATGTCCTTTTTAGAAGAAATACAACGCAGACGTACCTTTGGTATCATTTCGCATCCAGATGCTGGTAAAACTACCTTAACAGAAAAATTATTGCTATTTGGTGGTGCTATTCAAGAAGCAGGAGCTGTAAAAAATAATAAGGTAAAAAAAGGGGCAACTTCCGATTTTATGGAGATTGAACGCCAACGTGGTATTTCGGTTGCCACTTCTGTATTGGCATTTATCTACAAAGACAAAAAAATCAATATTTTAGATACACCTGGGCATAAAGATTTTGCAGAAGACACCTTCAGAACTTTAACTGCTGTTGATAGTGTTATTGTTGTCATAGATGTTGCAAAAGGTGTAGAAGAACAAACTGAAAAGCTCGTGGAGGTTTGTAGAATGCGTAAAATTCCGATTATTGTTTTTATCAATAAATTAGATAGAGAAGGTAAAGATGCTTTTGACCTATTAGATGAAGTAGAACAGAAGCTAGGCTTACGTGTAACTCCTTTAAGTTTTCCTATAGGAATGGGGTATGATTTTAAAGGCATTTATAATATCTGGGATAAAAAACTAAACCTGTTTTCTCCTGACAACAAACAATCCATTTCTGAAGGTGTTGAATTTGATGATGTATCCAATCCTGAATTAGATGAGATTATTGGCGAAACAGCAGCCGATACTTTGCGTGAAGAATTAGAATTAGCTCTAGAGGTTTATCCTAAATTTAATAAAGACGAATATCAAAATGGCGATTTACAACCTGTATTTTTTGGTTCTGCCTTAAATAATTTTGGTGTAAAAGAGTTGTTAGAGTGTTTTATAGAAATTGCACCACCACCTCAACCAAAAATGGCAGAAGAACGTTTGGTAGATTCGAAAGAGGAAAAACTGACTGGATTTGTATTTAAAATTCACGCCAATATGGACCCGAAACACAGAGATCGGTTGGCATTTATAAAAATAGTTTCAGGTATATTTAAGCGTAATGCTCCTTATTTACATGTACGCAACAATAAAAAAATGAAATTTTCGAGTCCGAATGCCTTTTTTGCTGAAAAGAAGGAAATTGTAGATGAATCTTTCCCTGGAGATATTGTGGGATTACATGATACTGGGAATTTTAAAATTGGAGATACATTAACCGAAGGAGAAATTCTAAACTTTAAAGGAATACCTAGTTTTTCACCTGAACACTTCCGTTATGTAAACAATGCTGACCCAATGAAATCTAAACAATTATACAAAGGTCTAGATCAATTAATGGATGAAGGTGTAGCACAATTATTTACTTTAGAGTTGAATGGCAGAAAAATAATCGGAACTGTTGGTGCTTTACAATACGAAGTTATCCAATACAGATTAGAACATGAGTATGGTGCAAAATGCAGTTATGAAAATTTACCGATGCATAAAGTTTGCTGGGTTGCCCCTGAAGACCCTAAGAACGATGAATATGCTGAGTTTAGGCGTGTAAAACAACGGTATTTAGCAAAAGACAAACAAAATAGGTTGGTGTTTTTAGCCGATTCTGCTTTCACGATACAGATGACACAGCAGAAATACCCAACAGTAAAATTACATTTTACCAGTGAGTTTTAGGTTTATAAAAGCCACCCTTTTCAGTTGCACATTATCCACAAAAAAAGACCCTCATTGCTGAGAGTCTCTTTCAATTTGGGCAATCACTATTATTGTTTGATTACTTTGAATATTCCTTTTTTATCACCTACAGTAACTTGTACTACATAAGCTCCTACAGCTAAACTACGCATATTAAGCTTAGATTCTAATGCTACAGGCTTTTCAGAGATTACCAGTTGACCAATAGTATTAAATACATTTACCACTGAAATATCATCGCTAGAAACAAGTGTTAACTCATCATTATTAACAGGGTTTGGATAGTAAATAAATCCAATACTTTCAAGTCCATCTACATTTGAAGATTTTACTCCTGTTAATTTATAATTATCTATTCCCAATCCCCATGTTAAAGAATTTTCATCATCATAGGTAAATTTCACTTTAAACTCATTATTAACATATTGACTAACATCAATAGTACTTGTTGTACTCTCACCACTGTTTTTTTCATTTGTATCATTAGATACTGTCAATACATTTTGCCAATCAGCTCCATCCCATACATTGACTGTAAACTCTCCATCACTAGAAAAAGTTCTAAGATTGTATACAATTTCAAGGTTAGCTTCTGCCACACTCTCTTTAATTAAATCTATTGAAGGACTTGTTAATGAAACCACATTATGATTAAAATCTCCTGCTGCATAATCATTAAAGACAACACCTCCAGATTGAAAAGAAGTTGGGTTTTGCATACCACTACCTTTTAAATTACTGGTATAGCCAAACTTCCATGAATGTCCGCTTTCCGCTTGTGTCATTGACCAACCATCAGGTAAACTTGATGCGTTAAAATTCTCTTCTTGTAATTGTGCATTCGCCATAAAGCTCATGAAGAATACGATATATATATAATTTAATTTTTTCATTTGTTCTAAGTTTTGTTTATTATTGACTTATATTTCTATCTCAACACGTTGTACAAAAATACCTGTGTTACCAGCTGCATCAACAACTGTCCATTCTCTAACTAATAAGTCAGCACCATCTCTTGCTTTTACACACTTGGTTAATGATGCATCCATTAGTATATCTCCACTTCCATTACCTTGATATGAAGACCAAAAACCAATACTGTACATTCCATTTTTAGGTCCTTTTTCCATATAATTTAAATTGGCTGTACTCATCAATTCAAGATTAGAGTTTACATTATTTCCAAAACCACTTAAGGTATAAGCTTTATTAAAGTCAGTGGCTGCATATTTACGCTTAACATTATCTGCATCACTACCTGTTTGCCCTCCAGAACCTATCCAAGTATTATAATTCACCAATTTATCAAAGAATATTTCAGCATTCCAACCAGAATTAGAATCGGCATTATCAACTATACGTCCATAAATTTTAGTCGAGCCATAAATTTCTTGTGAATAATACCCTTTATTCCAATGGTATTTTTTGTTGTTTAATAAAATATTTGAATCGGCTACATTTGCAAAATCAATTTCGCAAGATTCTCTACTATAGTATTCTTTATATTCAATAGTTACCTTTGAACAGTTATCAGAAAAAGTTACTTCTGGTAATTGACTCATATTTTCAATAATAATATGATCTATTAAATTATCAGCAGTTGGTAATTCTGTATCAAACTCAACACAACTACATCTTACATTCGTCTTTACTGCACCTCCCATTACCCAAGACTGTCCGTTTACGTTTTGTCCATTTTCATAACCTCTAGTATCAATTTTAATTTCAACTTCATTTACACTACCAGCTACATTTGTCATTTTCAATTCAAAAACTTTAATACAACATTTTCCTGTAGGGAAACTACTTTCAGTAATAGATTCTGTCAGTTCTACAAAACTTCCATCAGCAGCAGAAACTTCAATATGAATATACCTTCCATCAGGAGTCAATTCAGAGATTGGCAATTCAACCGTTACCGTTCTTGGTCCAGAATCTGTTTGAATAGGTATAGTCGTTGTTTCTATATTATTATAACCACTTAAAGCAGTAAAAACACCAGTACTTGATGTTCCATTATTCTTTTTTCTAAAAACGTAAATCAACATTGATTGTGCAGAACTAGCATCTGTAGTATTTGTATAATTAACAGATGTTGTTGCTGGTAATTCTGTTCTATAATACCAAACATTTGAACTACCTCCTGTTGGTACTACTCTAGTTGCAGTATAAGAATTACCCGAGGCATCTTGTATTTCAATTGTACTACCTGGATTATTCCCTTTATATACAATTTCAACCACCACTCGCTCAACTTCATTTACATTAGAAATGTTAATTGAAGCGGGCACATTATTTTTTAAGCCTAGGCTTAGTAATTCAACTTCAATGCCATCTTCGCAAGTATAAGACCAACTAGGGTCAGTAGAACTAGCAAAGGCATTAGATGTAACTGAGATTTTTTCAGAAGTAGGCTGTTCACCTTCTTTTGAAAAAACAGTTAAGTTGCTTAAAATGAAAACAAACAATAATGCTTTCAATAAATAATCTTTTTTCATGTTATTAAGTTTTAGTTAGTATTTAGCTTAAAAATAATTTTAAAACTATTCCTTATACATATAACACTTAAGTCATAATAATTCCTACCCTCTTCTTAATAATTTTCTATTTATCAATTCTAAAAATTAATTTTAATATATTTACCCTTATGAATTCAAAAACTTTAGCCAACGGTATTTTAAGAGCTATTGCTATAATTTTAGGCATATTACTCCTGCTCTATTTTTTATTTAAAATACAATCTGTGTTGGTATATATTATCATTGCAGCTGTAGTTTCTCTGATTGCTAGACCTAGCATTATTTTTTTACGTAGAAAATTAAAATTTCCAAATACACTTGCTGTAATTGTGAGTATGATTCTCCTTTTAGGGTTATTATTCGGATTGATTTCTATGTTTGTTCCATTAATTGTAAAACAAGGTCAAAATCTATCATTATTAGACATCAATCAATTAGAAAGTAATATTGAGCATTTACTTGCACAAGCAAACGATTATTTTACTACTAGGAATATTAATATTTTAGAACAGTTAAAAAGTGTAGATGTGTTTTCTCAATTTAAAGCCATTCCTAATTTGCTAAATTCAGTCGTTAGCACTTTAGGAAGTCTAAGTATTGGGCTCTTTTCTGTTTTATTTATTTCCTTTTTCTTTATGAAGGATGGTGAAATATTCAATAAAGGCCTACTCACATTAGTTCCTGACAGTAGTGAAAGTAGGTTTCAAAAATCATTTGAAACGATTAAAGATTTATTGTCACGTTACTTTATTGGTTTACTCTTTCAAATTACCATTCTCTTTATATTGTATACCATAACTTTACTTATTTTCGGTGTAGAAAACCCTATTGTTATTGCATTTTTATGTGCATTATTAAACTTGATTCCTTATATAGGTCCATTAATTGGTGGAGTTTTAATGCTGCTTTTAACCATGACTAGCAATTTAGAGTTAGATTTTCAGTCGCAAATATTACCTACAACTATCTATGTAATGATAGGATATACCATCGCACAATTGGTTGATAATTTCTTTAGTCAACCTTTTATTTTTTCAAAGAGCGTAAAATCACATCCACTAGAAATATTTTTGGTGATTATTATTGGAGGCTTACTTTTTGGAGTTGTAGGAATGATAGTTGCTGTACCCTCTTATACCGCAATCAAAGTAATTCTAAAAGAATTTTTGGCAGATAATAAGATTGTAAAATCATTGACAAAAGATTTATAAATCCTCTCCCAATCCATCGTCAAAAGAGAGGGCTTTTAAAATTAAACAACAAACTATTTGAATCAAAACATTCTAAATACCGAAACTCAAGATTTTATTACTAAAAACCTAAAATCAGATATTGCAAAACTACTCTTTAAAGGCAGTCCTTTTAAAGATATTTCCATTAAAGAGATAGTTGAACAAATAGAATCTAAATCAAAGTCTAATAGTAAATTACCTAAATGGTTTGAGTCTAAAAACATTTACTATCCAAATAAACTCAATATTGAGCAGACTTCATCAGAAATTACTGCAAACTACAAAGCTAAACTTCTTTCGGGTAATACAATTATCGACTTAACAGGTGGTTTTGGTGTTGATTGCTTTGCTTTTTCAACTATATTTAAAGAAGTAACACACTGTGAAATTAACAATGAGCTTTCAGCGATTGTAAAGCACAACTTTAAAGTCTTAAATACGAAGAACATTACAACGATCGCAATTGATGGATTAGCGTATTTAAAAACTCAAAAAGAATTTGATTGGATCTATATTGACCCTTCAAGAAGAAATGATATAAAAGGCAAGGTTTTCTTATTGAATGATTGCCTGCCTAATATTCCTGAAAATTTAGACTTACTTTTTAAACACAGTAAAAATATCTTAATAAAAGCATCTCCATTACTAGATATCACAAGTGCTATAAACGAATTAAAATTTGTAAAAGAAGTACATATTATTGCTGTACAAAACGAAGTGAAAGAACTGCTTTTTGTATTAGACAAGCTTTACAAAGGTTGTATTACGATCAAAACCGTAAACCTTACAAAACATCCCGAAGAACATTTTGAAGCTATATTTAAAGACACTCTAAAAGCTACCTATTCTGAACCACAAACATATCTTTACGAACCAAACAGTGCCATATTAAAAGCTGGATTATTCAATGAAGTTTCAGTTGAATTAAGCGTATCTAAATTAAATATAAACAGTCATTTATACACTTCAAGCACTTTACAGACATTCCCCGGAAGGTCTTTTAAAGTTCTTCAACAAACTTCGTACAACCTTAAAGCCTTAAAGAAAATACTTCCGTCTAAAAAGGCCAATATTACGACACGTAACTTCCCCGAAACTGTTGCTCAAATTCGTAAAAAAACCAAATTAAAAGACGGCGGAGACACTTACCTTTTCTTTACTACCGATTGTGATGAAAATAAAATTGTTTTGATTTGCGAGAGATGCTAAATTACAACATCTACCTCTTTTAACTATCACAAAGCAATTAACCTAAGTAAAGCAATAGAGCATATCCACAATTAAACCCGATTTATGTATTAGACAATCTATTTTGTCTTGAAATTTAATCAAAAACAATACGTTAGAAATAACGGAAAAAATGTTAGAAAAAAACAGTACTTTTATTCCATTATTTATAACTATGGCAAACAAAAACATACGCTCCTTATCCTACCGAAAAGAATTAGATAATAATCTTTTTGAAAACATAGCTGAATTGGCAGAAAAATCAGCTTCAGAAGCCGAATATCATGAAATTTCAAAACGTTTTATGGTTGATGACTCTGTATTATTTGGTACGGCTTCATTTTATGATTTTCTACGACCAGAAAATCAACACAAAGAAGTTCACGTCTGTAATGGCACAGCATGTATGGTTGCAGGTACGCAAGAGAAATTAATTGAGAATATTACGACCATAGTTGACGCTGACAAAATCGGTCATGCTCCCTGTTTAGGGCACTGCCATGAAGGTCATGCATTTATGTATAATGACCAAACCTATTCGGTGAAATCAATTGCTAAGCTCGAAAAAATCTTAAAAAAGTCTCTTCCCAATGGGAATACGGAAGATGGGAACAGCTATACAATTGATTGCAACTCCACTCCAATATTAACCGCTAATATTGAAGATGTTTCTAAGTTTTATGCTTTAGCAGCTACTTTTAAAGGCAAAACCCAACAGGTTATTGACGAATTAAAAATTTCCAATTTACGGGGACGTGGCGGTGCAGGGTTTCCTTTCTATTTTAAACTAGATGCAGTAAGTAAAGAAACCTCAGAGCAGAAATATATCGTTTGCAATGCCGATGAAGGTGATCCTGGTGCCTATTCCGACATGTATTTGATGGAACATCAACCGCATAAGGTATTGTTCGGAATGTTGATGGCGGGTCATGCTGTTGGAGCAGATACAGGTGTTTTATATATCCGTAGAGAATATCCAGATTCTGTTCGGAAAATAACTGTAGCTATTGAAGAATTAAAGACTTTAAACTTATTAAACGGATTCCGTTTTAAAATTATACGCGGACAAGGTTCATATGTCTGTGGTGAAGAAACCGCTTTACTGAACTCTATTGAGGGTTTACGCCCAGAAGTTCGTGTACGTCCACCCTACCCTGCACAATACGGTTTGTATGGTAAACCAACAGTATTGAGCAATGTAGAAACCTTTGCCAATATTCATTGGATTTTAGACAATGGCGGAGCGGCTTATGCCAAGCTAGGAAACAGCAAATCAACAGGAACAAAATTAGTTTCGCTAGATAGTTTTTTTAACCAACCGGGTATTTATGAAATAGAAATGGGAACACCCTTACAGTCCGTCTTTGATAACTTTGGTAAAGGGTTTAAAGCGGATATAAAAGCGGTACAAATTGGTGGCCCTTTAGGTGGAATTATTCCGCTCCATAAAATTACAGACTTAACCTTAGATTTTGAATCACTTGGTAATCACGGTTTTTTATTAGGTCATGCTAGTGTGGTGTCAATTCCTAAAGACTTTCCGATGATTCAATTTTTAGAACATTTATTAGAATTTACAGCTGATGAATCTTGTGGAAAATGTTATCCATGTCGAATTGGATCACACCGTGGCTATGAAATGCTAAAAAAAGCTCAGCATTCAACTTATAAAATTGACAGACAGTTATTTGATGATTTGATAGAAACTTTAGAGCTAGGCTCTTTATGTGCTTTGGGTGGTGGAATTCCCCTACCCATTAAAAATGGATTGGAATATTTTGAGGATGAATTGAAAGGGTATTTTTCTTGATCCTCTAACCGCAAGGGGCGCAAAGTATTTTCGCTAAGGACGCCAAGAATATAATAAATTGACATAAAGAGCTTCTAAAGAAAAAAACATAGCAAACCTTGCGTAAACCTTTGTGACCTTGTGGTTAAAAAAAAGAATTATGACAGAAAATGAAATATCAAAAATAATATTTGATTCTGCTTTAAAAGTACATAAAGCTCTCGGTCCAGGCTTATTAGAAAGTGCTTATGAAGAATGCTTGTTTTATGAATTAAAAAAATCTGAAGTAAATGTGGTAAAACAAAAGACTTTACCACTAATATATGAGGAGGTTAAATTAGATATTGGATACCGGATTGATTTAATAGTTGAAAATAAGGTTATTATAGAATTAAAAGCTGTTGAGGCATTAAATGATGTACATTTAGCTCAACTACTAACTTATTTAAAATTATCCGACTGCAAGTTAGGAATGTTAATCAATTTCAATGTAGCCTTAATTAAAAACGGAATAAGAAGAGTAGTCAACAAATTATAATTTCTTTCGTTAGAAAGAAAAACATAGCGAACCTTGCGTAAATCTTTGCGTACTTTGCGGTTAAATAAACTTATGAAAGCATACATAAACAATACACAACACCAATACAACCTAGGTGAAACCATTTTAGAATTTGTCCGCCGTATAGAGCAAGAAGAAATTCCTACCATGTGTCAAGACGATAGATTGGATAATTTTGGCTCTTGCCGTATCTGTTCTGTTGAAATTGCACGAGAAAAAGATGGCGATTCTAAAGTTGTTGCCTCTTGTCATACCCCAGTAACCAAAGGTTTATATATCTATCCACAAACCGAGAAAATAAAACGTCTTCGTAAAAATATTGTAGAATTGGTCTTAACCGATTATCCTTCCGATAAAGTATTTGCTCCTGAAGGTAAAAACCCTACTGAGTTTCAAAAAACAATCGCTCAAATTGGCATTCCAGATGTACGCTATCCAGAAGGGGAACATCATTTAGATATTCAGCCTGACAGAGCTCATCCGTATATAAAATCCGATTTATCGCAATGTATCAACTGCTACCGTTGTGTTCGTGCTTGTGAAGAAATTCAAGGCGAAATGGTTTTAGGCATGTCTGGACGTGGTTTTACAACAAGTATCATCAAAGGTTTTGATACTTCTTTTGATGAATCTGCCTGTGTTTCTTGTGGAGCCTGTGTACAAACCTGCCCAACAGAAGCTTTAACTGATAAGTTTGAAACCAAAACATTGGTTGCAGATGAGGTAATTCGTACTACCTGTACATATTGCGGTGTAGGCTGTCAGTTAGACGTATCAAAAATTAATGGAGAAATTAAAGGTATTCAAGCACCAGAAACTGCCGAAGTAAACTTAGGGCATACCTGCTTAAAAGGACGTTTTGCCTTTCAGTTTTACAACCACCCTGACCGATTAAAAGAACCACTCATCAAACGAAATGGAAAATTTGAAGAGGTTTCTTGGGACGAAGCCTATACTTTTATTGCGAACAAACTCACACAAATAAAAGCTGATTTCGGCCCAAATAGCATTGGAGGCATCTCTTCTTCGAGAGCAACCAACGAAGAAAACTACTTAATGCAAAAGTTTATAAGAACAGTCATAAATACCAATAATATAGATGGTTGTGCTAGAGTATGTCATGCACCTACCGCTTACGGAATGCAACAAGCTTTCGGGACTGGTGCTGCAACAAACTCGATTGAAGATTTAGATAAAACAGATGCTATTTTCTTATTTGGTGCTAATCCTACAGAAGCCCATCCAGTAACAGGAGCAAAAATAAAACAGTTATTTATGAAAGGTGTCACCAGTATTGTGGTTGACCCTGTACAAACCAAATTGGCAAAACTAGCTACTTATCATCTGCAATTACGACCAGGTACTAATGTTGCTATTTTAAATATGATGGCTCATTATATCATTGCAGCAGACTTGGTAAATCCTGAGTTTATCACAAAATACACGGAATATTATGCCAATTTTAAAGCACATGTTTCCGATTTAGATATGGATGAACTAGAAAAACTAACTGGCGTTTCTAAAGTATTGGTACGTGATGCTGCAATTGCTTACGCTAAAGCGGATAATGCCATGGAATTTCATGGTTTAGGTGTCACCGAGCATTTTCAAGGTAGTAAAACCGTGATGCTATTGTCTAATATAGCCATGATGACAGGTAATATTGGTAGGAAAGGTGTAGGACTAAATCCGCTACGTGGACAAAACAATGTACAAGGAGCAGCAGATATGGGCGTACAACCTCATCAAACTGCTGGCTATATGGATGTGAACAGTATTGAAGTCCAAAACTATTTTACAGATAAATATGGCGTTAAAATGCCAACCGAAGAAGGATTAAAAATCCCTGAAATGCTGACAGCCACTATGGATGGTGATTTTAAAGCCTTATGGATTGTTGGTGAAGACACCTTGATGACCGACCCTAACTCGAATCATATCCGTAAAGCATTTGAAAAACTAGACCTTTTAATTGTACAAGAATTATTTATGAGTGCTACAGCAGAAATGGCAGATGTGGTACTCCCCGCTTCTTCCTACTTTGAAAAAAACGGAACATTTACCAATGGAGAACGTCGTGTACAACGTGTAAATAAAGTGGTTGAACCGATAGGAAACTCTAAACCAGACGGGCAAATAATCATTGACATGATGTACAAAATGGGTTACGAGCAGCCTACAGGACGCATCTATGATGCAACCAAAATTTTAGCAGAAATAGCTGATGTAATTCCGTTTATGAATGGTGTTACTTGGGATGGTTTGGGTAAAAATGGCCTGCAATGGCCTGTATCAAAAGATGGGACAGGCACTCAAATGCTACATATAGACGGAGCTTTTAAACGTGGAAAAGGAAAGTTTCATAATTTCGATTTTGAAGAAACCCCTGAATTGGTTGAGCATAGAGCAAAATATCCTTTTATTCTAACTACAGCGAGACAATTAGAACATTACAATTCGGGTACTATGACCCGTAGAACAGACAACCAAAAGCTTTCACCACAAGATTATTTAGAAATAAATCCACTAGATGCCAGTAATAAAGGTATTGCTGCTGGAGATTCTGTACGTATATTTTCTGATAGAGGAAGTGTAAACATTCCTGTAAAATTAAATTATACGGTAAAACCAGGTGTGGTGCGAACCACTTTTCATCAACCTGACGTTTTTATTAATATCATTACTGGCGATGTTGGTGACAAAGAAACGATGACACCTGAATATAAAGTAGTTGCTGTAGATTTTGAAAAGGTGTGAAATGGAAAGTTTTAATCTTATGATTTGCTCTTAAACTTAAAAAAAAATGAGTGTAAGAATAAGCCTTACACTCAAAATTATTAAATTTTACTATTTTATTTTAACAATTCGAAACGAATAGTCATTTGATAATTTACTGACATTTCAATGCTATCTTCATATATAGCTTCTCTAATCTCATTAACATTACTATCTTCAATTGCAATAATAGTTCCTATCTTTTTATTTGTGTTCTTCGCTATTTTATCAGCTTTCTGCCTTGCATTTTCAATTGCTTTCTTAGACAACAGTTCTATATTTATTGGTTTATAAGTAACATATCTGTTATAGATAATGACTCCCAACGATTTTATTCTTAAAACCTTAATCAACTCTTCTTTATCTTTTGTAACAAAATTAAAGACAGTACCTTTTTTATTATATCCTGTTGTTAAGTATTGAAATTCACTTTCTTTAAGTTTAGAAATGTCAATACCACTCGCTTTAACTTTAGCAAGGTACGTCTCTTTTAATTCGGAAAAATCTTCACTTCCATTATTGTATAACATATCTTCACTTATAATTATTGTTACCTTATACTTTTCTACAGTTCTTTTATAGGCCGTAACACCAACTACCTCAATAAAAGATTTATCTTCTTGTGCTTTTACTGTTACTGTTGCTATAGTTATAAAAGCAATGGTTAATAGAATTAATTTTTTCATGTTAAATAAATTTATAATGTTTAAATATAAGGCAAATGTACACGGTTTATAGTGAGTAGAAAACAGGGTTAACCGTAAAAATGACACCCCAGAAAATGGGGGCTACTGTATTTTATAAAATACACTTTTTTTTGCAGTTTAAGGATAGTAGCAAAAACGTTATATTTTGTAGCAAGCTCTCTTACAGCAATGTTTCCATCAATTTGGTAATGAATAAAAATAGGAATATTTCCATTTAGACTCCCTGTCCGACAACAATCCTTATCACCAACAGTTCTTCTGATACTGATAATAAAAAAATTCTTGAAACCAACTATCTCCGAGGCTGAGCCTAGAGGAATTTTTTTCGATTAACGACCAAACCAGAATATTCTACCTTTTGTTATCGCTGTTTATTGTAAGAAAAAAACAAGCATAAATATTCAATATTATATTTATAAAAATGATATTTATCCATTATAAACTCCCATATCTTCATATTTCTCCATGCGTGCTTTAACCAACTTTGCAGGAGTCAAATCTTTAAGCTCATTATACGCCTTTAAGATATATTTTTCAACAATTGTAAAAGCTTCATCTCTATTACTATGAGCACCTCCGAAAGGCTCTTTAATAATAGCATCTATCAATTTAAACTTTTTCATATCCTTAGCTGTTAACTTCAACGCCTCAGCAGCAGCTTCTTTATGCTCCCAACTACGCCATAAGATTGACGAGCATGATTCAGGCGAAATTACAGTATACCAAGTGTTTTCCATCATATATACTCTATCACCAACTGCAATACCTAAAGCTCCTCCTGAAGCTCCTTCACCAATAATAACTGTAATAATTGGTGTCTTTAATTTAATCATTTCAAAAATATTTCTAGCAATAGCCTCTCCTTGTCCACGCTCCTCTGCTTCTAAACCAGGATAAGCACCAGGAGTGTCTATTAATGTAACTACAGGAATTCCAAATTTTTCAGCCATCTTCATCAATCGTAATGCTTTTCTGTAACCTTCTGGATTTGCCATACCAAAATTTCTGTATTGTCTCGTTTTGGTATTGAATCCTTTTTGTTGACCAATAAACATAAAAGATTGATCTCCTATTTTACCCAGACCACCAATCATGGCTTTATCATCTTTTACGTTTCTATCTCCATGCAATTCCATAAACGTATCTTTTGAAAAGGCGTTTATATAATCTAAAGTATAAGGTCTTGAAGGATGTCTTGACAGCTGTACTCTTTGCCATGCTGTTAAATTCTTATAAATATCAGTTCGTGTAATTTTTAACTTTTTTTCAATTTGCTCACAAGTTTCCGTAACATCTACATCACTCTCTTTACCTATAATCACACATTTTGTGAGTTGCTCTTCTAATTCTTGTATTGGCTTTTCAAAATCTAAATACTCCATAAATTTTATCTAGTTAGGCTTACAAATATATATAAACTATTCTACCATTGACAAAAACTTTCCTTAAATTATCTACACAATTAGATTTATCAATAGCGTAAAGAAAACTAACACTATAATTTGTAAATTTGAACACTAGCTTATTTAAAAAAAATGAAAATATATACCAAAACAGGTGACAAAGGGCAAACCTCTCTCTATGGAGGGACTAGAGTACTCAAAAATGATTTGCGAATTGAAACCTACGGAACAATTGATGAACTAAATGCTAATATTGGCCTCCTTAGAGATCAAAAAAATGACAGCTCTACTACAGAGATACTATTAAAAATACAAAATAAATTGTTTACTATTGGTGCCATGTTAGCCACTCCTCCAGAAAAAGAAAGGTTGAAAAATGGTAAAGAGCGATTGATCATTACTAAAATATCTGAGGCTGATGTTCAATATTTAGAACAAGAAATTGATACTATTGAAAAAAAATTACCCGCAATGACTCATTTCATATTGCCAGGCGGACATCAAATTGTGTCATTCTGTCATATTACCAGATGTGTTTGTAGGCGTGCAGAGCGATTGACCGTCAATTTAAATCAAAAAGAACCTATAAATGAAATCATAATTAGCTATTTAAATAGACTTTCTGACTATCTTTTTGTGTTGGCACGAAAGTTGACTATTGATAACAAAGCGAAAGAAATTCCTTGGCTACCTAATGAGAAAAAATAGTCAATGAAGACAACTTAAGAAAAAGTAAAAAAAACACGTTCTTTTATATCTAAAAAATACATGAAAAAAAAATTTGCTTTTTTGATTAAAAAAATTACTTTTGCAAAATCACAAAATTATTAAAATACTATGTATTGGACATTAGAATTAGCATCGCATTTAAGTGATGCTCCTTGGCCAGCCACCAAAGATGAATTAGTAGATTATGCTATCAGAACTGGTGCACCACTAGAAGTTGTAGAAAATTTACAAGCAATTGAAGATGAAGGAGATTCATACGACTCTATTCAGGAAATTTGGCCCGACTATCCGACGGATGAAGATTTCCTTTGGAATGAGGATGAATATTAAAAAATTAAAAGTCTCTTCAGAGACTTTTTTTTTGGCTTCTACTCATCTTTTTATTAAAATTTAACAAACCCTAAACATACATATTTTGTATATTTGTATGTTATTTTATATCAAGTTTAAAAATTATTATGAGTATATTAAATTCAGTACTAAAAGTCTTTGTTGGTGACAAAAGTAAAAAGGACTTAAAAAAATTACAACCCATTATAGATAGCGTTAGAGCTTTTGACTCTGAAATGGAGAGCTTATCTTTAGATCAGTTAAGAAATAAAACTGTAGAGTTCAAACAGAAAATTACTGATGCTAGAAAATCATTTGATGACACCATCTCTGAGTTAACTATTGAAATTGAAACTGCACATATAGACCGTAAAGAAGAAATCTATAAAGAGATTGACATTCTTAAAGAAGATGCTTATAAAGCATCAGAGGCTACATTGGTTGAAATTCAACCTGAAGCTTTTGCTGTGGTTAAAGAAACAGCTAAACGATTTACCAACAATACCAGTTTAAAAGTAAAAGCGACTCCTTTTGATAGAGAAATTTCTGCGACTAAAGACAATGTAATTCTAGAAGGTGAATATGCCATATGGAATAATTCTTGGGATGCCGCAGGAAAACCAATTACTTGGGATATGGTACATTATGATGTACAATTAATTGGAGGCTCTGTATTACACCAAGGTAGTATTGCTGAAATGATGACTGGTGAAGGTAAAACTTTAGTAGCAACATTACCAATATACCTTAACGCACTGACTGGCAATGGCGTGCATGTTGTTACTGTAAATGATTATTTAGCTAAACGTGATGCGGCTTGGATGGGTCCAATTTTTGAATTTCACGGATTAAGTATTGATTGTGTAGACTATCACCCCTCAAATTCAGATGCTCGTAGAAAAGCATACAATGCAGATATCACATACGGAACCAATAATGAATTTGGTTTTGATTACTTACGTGATAATATGTCACACTCTCCTAAAGACTTAGTACAACGACCACATAATTTTGCAATTATTGATGAAGTCGATTCCGTTTTAATTGATGACGCAAGAACTCCATTAATAATTTCAGGAGCTACTCCACAAGGAGACAGACATGAATTCAATGAATTAAAACCCAAAGTTGATAGTATCGTTAACAAACAACGTACATTTTTAACAGGCGTTTTGGCAGATGCAAAAAAAATGATTGCTGAAGGAGACACAAAAGATGGTGCATTTCATTTATTAAGAGTTTATAGAGGTTTGCCAAAAAATAAAGCATTAATAAAATTCTTAAGTCAAGAAGGTATCAAACAGTTACTACAAAAGACTGAGAACTTTTACATGCAAGATAACAATCGTGAAATGCCAAAAATTGATGAGGCTTTGTATTTTGTGATTGATGAAAAAAACAATTCTATTGAACTAACCGACAAGGGCATACAACACCTCTCAGGAGGCAATGAGGCTGAAGATGACTTTTTTGTATTACCAGACATCGGAATGGAAATTGCTAAAATTGAAAACATAGACAACAAGCCTGAGGAAAAAGCAAAAGCCAAAGAAGAATTATTTAGAGATTTTAGTATTAAAAGTGAGCGTATCCATACATTAAATCAACTTTTAAAAGCTTATACATTATTTGAAAAAGATGTTGAATATGTATTGATGGATGATAAGATTAAAATTGTTGATGAACAGACAGGCCGTATTATGGATGGTAGACGTTATTCTGACGGATTGCATCAAGCTATCGAAGCCAAAGAGAATGTGAAAATTGAAGATGCTACACAAACTTACGCTACAGTTACCCTACAGAATTATTTTAGAATGTACAATAAGCTATCTGGAATGACTGGTACTGCTGTAACTGAAGCAGGTGAATTTTGGGAAATCTACAAATTAGATGTTGTAGAAATACCCACCAATATGCCGTTAATACGTAAGGATAAAGAGGATTTAATTTACAAAACAAAACGTGAAAAATACAATGCTGTTATTGATGAAATCGTAGCACTAGTTGCTGACAAGCGACCTGTTTTAGTAGGTACAACTTCTGTTGAAATTTCAGAATTATTAGGTAGAATGTTATCTATTCGTAAAATACCTCATAATGTATTAAATGCAAAATTACATAAAAAAGAAGCTGACATTGTTGCTCAAGCTGGTGATCCTGGCGTAGTAACTATCGCTACTAACATGGCAGGCCGTGGTACAGATATTAAATTATCAAATGAAGTTAAAGAGAATGGAGGTCTAGCTATAATTGGTACAGAACGCCATGATTCTCGACGTGTAGACAGACAATTACGTGGTAGAGCAGGTCGTCAAGGAGACCCTGGTTCATCTCAATTTTATGTGTCATTAGAAGATAATTTGATGCGTTTATTTGGCTCAGAACGTGTAGCAAAGATGATGGATAGAATGGGATTAAAAGAAGGTGAAATGATTCAACATTCTATGATTTCAAAATCTATTGAAAGAGCTCAAAAGAAAGTTGAAGAGAATAACTTTGGTATTCGTAAACGTTTATTAGAATATGATGATATTATGAATGCTCAACGTGAAGTGGTTTATAAACGTCGTCGTCATGCCTTATATGGTGAGCGTTTACAGGTAGATATCGTAAATATGATCTATGACACTTGCGAAACCATTGTTCTTGAGAATAAAGCAAATAACGATTACGCCAACTTTGAATTTGAATTGATTAGATTTTCTTCTACTTCTTCACCATTTAATAAAGGTGAATTTGAAAGTAAACCTGAGCGAGAACTTATTGACAACCTATTTGATATAGTCTACAAACATTATCAAGAAAAAGTAGAACGGAATGCTGAGGCTGTTTATCCAGTAATTAAAGATGTTTATGAAAAACAAGGCAATCAGTTTGAACGTATTTCTGTTCCGTTTACAGATGGTGTAAAAACATTAAATGTAGTTACCAATTTAAAAAACGCCTATGAATCTGAAGGAAAAGGATTAGTTACTGATTTTGAGAAAAATATTTCTTTAGCTATTATTGACGATACATGGAAAAATCATTTACGTCAAATGGACGAATTGAAACAGTCTGTTCAAAACGCCACTTATGAACAAAAAGATCCTTTGTTAATTTATAAGTTTGAAGCTTTTAAATTGTTTAAAAAGATGCTGACTAAAGTAAATAAAGAAGTCCTTTCTTTCTTATTCAAAGGAGAGTTGCCAAATCAAAATTCACAACAAATTTCTCAAGCAACTGAGCAAAAACGTGAAAAAGTTCAAGTGAGTAAGGCTGATTTTAATAGTCCTACTCAAGAAACCAGTACAAATCATCAAACACAAGAACAAGAAGTTACTGAAACTATAATACGCTCAGAGCGTAAAATTGGTAGAAATGAGCGTGTTACCATTAAAAATGTGATGACTGGTAAAAGTAAAGAAGTGAAATACAAACAGGCCATCCCATTAATTGATAAAGGGGAATGGGTATTGGTAGAGTAAAAA
>JAMONB010000412.1 GCA_027066745.1 Flavobacteriaceae bacterium | reverse complement strand
CGTGTTTTCATAAAGCAAATAAAGTTTATTGAAACCAATTTCAATAAACTTTATTCTAGACCTTTATTTATAAGGGATAGATGGGTTTTTACCAACTATTTTTGGCTATTAAACCTTTAGTAATAATAAACAAAAAGACCATCTTTTAAGATGGTCTTTTTAATTTAGTTGTATTCTTACAACAATGTTGTAGGACAAACATACTCTGTTAAAGGAGCGTTCGTTTCTTTAAGGTCTTTAAAACCACCCCTAACATCAGTAACATTCTCAACACCATTTGCTTTAAATATAGATGTCGCAATTAATGAACGATATCCACTTGCACAGTGTAGGAAGTATTCTTTAGTGGGGTCAATTTCTGCAAAATTAGCATTGATGTCATCTAAAGGAAAATTCTCAACACCTTTAACATGTTCTGATAAATACTCAGATTCTTTACGTACATCTGTTGGTTTTTCCATTGAACCTTCAGCTAACATACTTGCAAATTTAGCAGCAGATATTGAGTTTATGTTATCAATTTCAAAGCCTTGAGTTAACCAATTTTTGATTCCTCCAACTAAGTAGCCCAATGTATTGTCATAGCCAACTCTAGAAAATCGTGTTACAATTTCGTTTACTCTTGTTTCATCATCTGCAATAAAAATAATTTTTTGCTGAATATTGGTTACTAGTGCTCCAACCCAAGGGGCAAAACTACCATCAATACCAATAAACCAAGCTCCTGGTACAGTCCCTTCTTCTGTATAAGCTTCTTTAGACCTTGTATCAATCACCAACACATCTTTTTGCTCGCTCATTTCCTTAAATGTAGCAGGGTCAATAGGAGTTGTTCCTTGATGTAAAACTTCATCAATACTGGTATTGATAGATTTGTTCATTTTCACATTGTTTGGGAAATACTGTGGTGGTGGTTTTAATCCAGTAAGAACTTCTTTAATAAATTCTTCTTTAGTCATATTTGCACGTAGAGCATAATTAGTTTTCTTTTGATTCCCTAAGGTGTCAAAAGTTTCAGAACTCATATTTTTACCACAAGATGAACCTGCACCATGATTAGGGTATACAATGATATCATCTGGTAAAAGCATTATTTTATTACGTAACGAATCAAATAAATGCCCCGCTAAATCAGCTTCTGTTAATGTACCTTGTTTTACGGCTAAATCAGGACGACCAACATCACCAATAAATAAAGCATCTCCCGTTAATATACAGGGTGTGTTACCTTCTTCATCTGTAATTAAGTACGATGATGATTCCATAGTATGCCCAGGCGTATGCATTAATGTTAATTTACCACCTCCTAACGGAAAATCTTCTCCATCTTTACCATTATAAATAGCATACTCTGCTGTAGCACTTGGCCCAAAAACTATCTTTGCTCCTGTTTTTTGTGCTAAATCATATTGTCCTGAAACAAAATCAGCATGAAAATGCGTTAAAAAAATATATTTAATTTTTGCATTATCAGCTTTAGCCATTTCAATATAAGGCTCTGTCTCTCTTAAAGGATCTACAATGGCAACCTCTCCATTAGATTCGATGTAATATGCCATTTCGGCAAGACATCCAGTAAATAATTGTTCAACTTTCATATGTTTATATTTTAGTTATCGTTTTTCTTTTGTCTCTCAAAGTTAGGTAAAATTACAACTTTATATGTAATATATGTTACATATATATTTGTACTTACTTAATTATGAATATTTTGAATAGTCAACTAGGTATTTGATTGTTTAATGTATTCTTGAAAATTATGCTCTTTAGGCTTATCATTACACGTTGCTCTGTAGCAGTCAACGGCTTCTTGAATGCTTAAAAAACATCTGTCAAACCCTATTTTATCTATCAATCCTGATTTTTTAAAGGTATCACGCACAGGGCCTTTTAGTCCTGAAAATAACACTTCTATTTTCTTGGCTTTAAAATAGGCTAAAATTTCATTTAAGGCATAAATAGCACTACTATCTAAACTACTTAAACTTTCACCATCAATAATAATTGCCTTTAGTTTATCACCTTTTTCTTCTGTAAATTCTTGCAATTTATCCTTGAAAAAGGTAGTGTTTGCGAAATGTAATTGAGAGTCATAACGAACAATTAAAATTTCATCATCAATAATTACATCTTTAAAACGTTCTTTATTCCTATAAAAATGAGTGTTCGGAATATTTCCTAAAATAGCGAAATGAGGTTTCGTATTTTTATAAATTAGCATAACTAACGAAAGAATGACTCCTGTAAAAATTCCTTCTTTAATTCCGATAGTAGCTGTAACCAATAAGGTTAGGTTTAAGATTACTAAATCTCTTTTTGAGTATTTTAATAACTGTTTTGGTACGTTGAAATCTAATAAGCCAAAAACGGCAACCATAATTATTGCGGCCAGTACAGCTTTGGGTAAATAATAAAAGACAGGGGTTAAAAATAACAAGGTCAATCCAACAACCAATGCAGAAATTAACGCAGCTAATGGTGTTTTTGCTTCCGCTTGGTCATTTACAGCGGTTCTTGAAAACCCTCCAGTTGCAGGGTATGTTTGAAAGAAAGAACCTATAATATTACCCATACCTAGGGCTATCAATTCTTGATTAGGGACAACTTTATAATTTGTATGTTTAAGTTCTATGGCTTTTGCTACAGAAATAGCCTCTAGAAAAGCAATAAATGACAATGTAAATGCAAGTGGTGCAAGTTTTTGTAAAATTTCTAAATCAAAATGTGGAATTTTAAGAGCTGGTAATCCTTCAGGAATCTCACCTACTATTTTAACACCAAACTGCTCTAAATGCAATAGTTTTACAGCAATGATACTTACAATAACTACAACCAAAGCAGCGGGGATTTTCTTTAAATATTTTTTGAACAGTACGATGGTAACAATAGAAATAACGCCAATACTTAATGTAATTAAATGAACCTCTTTAAGATGCTGTACAGCATCTACAACAATATTTTGAAGCTTACTGTTTCTATTGATATTCATTCCTGTTAAGTGTTTGAGTTGGTTTAGCCCAATAATTAACGATGCTGCTGAGGTAAACCCACTAATTACAGGTTTTGATAAAAAATTGACTAAAAAACCCAATCTAAAGATTCCGAATAGCACTTGTAAAACGCCCATCATCAAAGCCAACAGAATTGCAAACTCAATAAAATTTTCAGTTCCGATTTCCGCCAAAGTTGCTACACCAGAAGCAACAATAAGTGAATCCATAGCAACAGGACCAACAGCTAACTGACGAGAAGTACCAAAAATAGCATAAACAATTTGCGGAATCATTGCAGTATACAATCCATAAATAGGAGGTAATTCAGCAATCATAGCATAGGCAATTCCTTGTGGAATTAACATGATGCCAACGGTTAAACCCGCACTAATGTCACCTTTTAACCATGCTTTTTGATAGTTTGAAAACCATTCAATAATGGGAAATATATTTTTTAATGTCATTGATGTGATCAATTATTTTAGTTGTGCAAAGGTATATATTTGCTATTGTAACCATTGTAACATAAGGTACAGTGGTTTTTTAGGTTAAATTATATTGTTTTACATTCTTTAAAAACTTTAACTTCACAAGGTTTGTCAATTTTTTTATGAATGGCTTTTATTGCTGATTTTTTGTCTGGAAAGAATACGTCTTCTCCTATTTTATCTAAAAAACCTCCTTTTTTTAGTATGTCTTGACTAACAACTTTTAAACCCGAAAAATAAATCCCCCCTCTATTCTTCTGCCATTTTAATACTTCATTGGTAAGCCATTCTGCAGCTCCTAGGTCTATAAAATTAATACCATTAGCAACAATTAAAAGATGTTGGGTTTTATTTTCTTCATACAAATTTGAGAAATAATCTGCTATTTTTTCAATAGAACCAAAATACATAGAGCCATCAATTCTAAATATTTTTAAATTAGAACATTCCTGTGCGTTATTATCTCTAATTAAATTTACAAACTGATTCTCTGCATTTAAGCCTAATTCTGCAATATTCGGTTTTGAAGTTCTTTCTAGATAAAAGAATAAAGACAAGAAGATTCCGATGATTAATGCTTGCTCTAAATCTAAAAATAGTGTACCTAAAAAAGTTGCTCCAAAAACGGTCAGTTCTCGTTTACTACTTTTAACGATTTGTTTGATGTGTTTAAAATCGATAAGGTTATATCCAACCAATAAAATAATACCACCCATTGCTGGTTTTGGTAAAAAGGCAGCATATTTAGCAAACAGCAATACGACTAACATTAAACCAACCGCTGAAATAATTGCAGACATGGGTGTTTTAGCTCCAGATTGATAGTTAATACTAGATCGTGTAAATGAGCCTGAGCTTGTATAGCAAGAAAAGAAACTTGAGACTACATTTGAAATTCCTTGTGAGACAAATTCTTGATTAGTGTCTAATCTTTGGTGCGTATGTAAGGCTATAGAACGTGAAATTGCTGCTGCTTCTACCAAACCTAAAGTTGCCAAAATTAAAGCACCACTCCCTAACATTCTCATATTCATAAAATCAAAATCAGGCAACTTAAATGGTGGTAAATTTGAAGGGATTGAGCCTACGGTTTCTATACCACTTCCATAGTTACTTAGCCATACCGCAATAAGACTGCCTAATACCATAGCAATCAACATATATAATCTTGATATTTTTTTAATTTTCCGAATGGCTAATGCAATAAATAATGTTGCCATAGCTACACCGAAAGCGTACCAATTGGTTTCAGAAATATGTAAGGTTATGTATTCAATAATTTGATAAAAAGTACTTCCTTGAGGCACTTTAATTCCAAAAATATGTTTCAATTGTTTAAATGCAATTAGAACTCCTGCTCCAGCAGAAAACCCAATAATAACCGAGTTGGATACAAAATTTACCAATTTTCCCATTCTAGCAATTCCCATTACTAATTTAAAAACACCTGCCATAAAAGATAATAATATTGCTAAAGAGACAAAGGCATCAATATCGGTTTCTGGATGAACATACTGGCTGATAATAGAATATAAAACAATTGAGCTTGTTGTAGTAGGGCCTGAAACTAAATGATAAGATGAACCGAATATTGCAGCAATAACTGGTGTTAACATGGCGGTATAAAACCCATATACGGGAGGCATACCAGCAATCATTGCAAAGGCTACTGCTTGAGGAATTACAATAATGGTACCTGTAATACCTGCAATTAAATCGTCTTTCCAAGATTTTTTAGCTAAGGGTAACCAAGTTAGAAAGGGTAAGATTTTTTGAAGCATTTACAAATTTAGTTATTTTTATACCTGAATAATATTTGCTATATTACAAATATATATATTTCACGGTTATCGTTCTATAATCGTGAAAAATGATATTTTTTATCCTATTTTCACGATTATAAAATTCTCATTAAGAGAATAACTTAATTATTCCTTTTTATCATCTGTAATATAATAACAGCCACCTTCAGTTTTATCTGGCGTAAAAGCACGTTTAAACCAAAGTGGTCTACGTTCTCCGTT
>JAMONB010000411.1 GCA_027066745.1 Flavobacteriaceae bacterium | reverse complement strand
TTTTTTTAATTATCAAGCAAAGATACTATTCTCTTTTACTTTTTTTGTAACTTTCATTACAGGGGTTATTCATTTAATTTCGCCTTAGTAAATCATAATCCTTATCTTTGAAAAAACGAACTATTTATGACAAAACAAAGATGTGCATGGTGTGGTAATGATCCGTTATATATGGAATATCATGATACCGAATGGGGCGTACCTGTTTATGATGATGATAAACTCTTTGAATTTTTAATCTTAGAAACTTTTCAGGCGGGTTTGAGTTGGATTACCATATTACGAAAGCGAGAAAATTTCAGAAAAGCTTTTGATAATTTTGACTATAAAAAAATTGCCAACTACGGTGAAAAGAAATATGAAACTCTTTTACAGGATGCTGGTATTGTCAGAAACAAACTCAAAATAAAAGCGACCATTAGCAATGCTCAAAACTTTATAAAAATCCAAAAAGAGTTTGGTTCTTTTTCTAAATACATCTGGGAATTCACCAACGGAAAACCTATAAAAAATAACTTCAAAACTATGGCTGAAGCTCCTGCTACCACAGAACTATCCGATAAGTTATCTAAAGACCTAAAAAAACGCGGATTTAAATTTGTGGGCTCAACCGTAATTTATGCACATATGCAAGCCACAGGTATGGTAAATGACCATATGACAGATTGTTTTCGCTATAATGAAGTGTAACCATTTTAGAATCTCATTGCGACACGGATACAAGCAAGATGCTCGCACCAGCAGGAGGTATTAAAAATTAACGAGTAACGAATGCTGAATGTTGATTGCAGAACTTAAAATAGTAGAACAAATTCACTCCCGCACGAATCCTTTCGTGTGGTATTTAAAACTCCCCAAACCTTCTTCTCCTGGATTGTTAAACCTGCCTACCGACAGGCAGACTTATAATTTCTACTCACAAACCAAAAAATAAGAAATAATTCTAGTTTTTTAATTGTATGTCTCAATTAGTATTTTACCACACGGATTGGTGCGGTAGCGGAGCTCTATAAATCTAATATTAAGAAATTCTTCGGTCTTTCTTTTCTCTGAATGACATAACATTATCATTCGTTTACAGGCACAAATATTTCGGTAATCCAATCTGCGGGATTGGGTGTTTGCATAGGGTCAGTTACATATACTTCTATGGCCGCACTCCCTTCGGCTTGTTCTAAATTGTTTTCTCCCAAATAGTTGTAAGTAGTTTCCCAGGCTTCTTTTGAATTTATATAATTTCCTTTTAATGTCGTTTTTATTGCTTTAAAAGGTTTGAGCATGCCTGTTAAAATTCCACTACCTGATTCTGTAATTATACGCTCTGCAACGGGTACTGCACATGAAAATATTACTGCGTTATTCTCTTCGTCAAAAGTATGATAGATTGTAAAAGGTGCTCCAGCCAATTGAATGTTGTTTTTCTGAGCATAAGCCCTTACTAAAGGCATCATTTCTTGCATTTTTGCAGGTAATTCATCGATCTTACATGAAACAGTATTGTAGAGATAATACCCACCTCCGTGAATGGTAATTCCATCTACTTGAACGCTGTACTTCTTCATATTTACCTGTGCCACACTATCTAACTTAAATAAACCTCTTTCATAATCTGGAGCTACTTGCTTCTCCATCCCTCCATTAAATGCCATATATGCTCTTGACATAAAGCCCAATTCACCCTTCATACCCCAAGTAACTTCTGTACCTCCATCAACAGGTTTAAACTTCCAATATATATCAGATTCAGATTCAAAAGGTTTTATAAACTTAATTCTTCTATGAATAGAGTCAAGCAAATAGGTTTCTACAGTTTCTAAATTCCCTTCTCCTAAAACTTCTCCTTTCCAACTAAAAGAGCTTCCTTTACCTTCCGTTTTTTTACTATAAGTATATGTAGCCTCTGGTTCTTTCTCTATCCAAGGTGACCAACCTGCTCTTTTATTATAATCATCTACTTGAGAAAAAAGTACCTGTACAGGTGCTTTAATTACTTTAGTTCTTGAAATGTCATACGTTTTTTCTAAAGTAGCAATATAAATTGAGCCTGCTATAATGATTAATAGTAATAAAAGGAATACATATTTTAAAACTTTCATGTTTTTAAATTTAGTCATTGATAGTATTACAAATATAACAATTTATAGCTAAATTTGTTTTTCAAGTTTAGCTTTCTAAGCTAAATTAGCTAATACTTAATAATTATGAATCAATAAATGACAGGAGTAGTCACAAAATCTACTGGTAGCTGGTATACTGTTAGAACCAAGCAAGGTAAGAGCATAGACTGTAGAATTAGAGGGAAATTTCGCATAAAAGGAATTAAAAGTACAAATCCTGTTACGGTTGGTGATGTTGTAGATTTTGAAATGGAAGATGATAATAAAAATGGAATTATTAGTAAAATTCATAATCGCAAGAATTATATTATCCGTAAATCTGTGAATTTATCAAAGCAAACTCATATTATTGCTGCAAATATAGATCAGGTGTTTTTATTGGTTACTTTAGACAATCCGCCTACTTTCCCTGCTTTTATAGATCGCTTTTTAGCTACTGCCGAAGCATATTCAATTCCTGCTGTATTGCTATTTAATAAAATTGATCTGTATGATAAAAACTTATTATCCAAAAAGAAAAGCCTAGAAGAAGTCTATAAGAATATTGGCTATCAATGTTTAGATATTTCTGCCACTGAAAAAATAAATATCGATAGATTAAAAAGCATAATGAAAGACAAAGTAAGTATGTTTTCTGGTCACTCAGGCGTAGGAAAATCTACGTTGATAAATGCCATTCATCCTAAATTAAATTTAAAAACTAAAGAAACATCAACACAACACAAACAAGGACAACATACTACCACTTTTGCAGAAATGTTTGAACTCCCTTTTGGAGGATACATTATTGATACCCCTGGTATTAAAGGTTTTGGCGTAGTCGATTTTCAAAAAGAAGAAATTGGCGATTATTTTCCAGAATTTTTTACAAAAAAACAATTTTGTAAATTTAACAATTGCTTACATGTAAATGAACCTAATTGTGCTGTAAAAGAGGCTTTAGAAAAAGGAAAAATAGCAACATCTAGGTATACTAGTTATTTACAGTTATTAGCAGGTGAACATGAAAACTATAGAGTTGATGATTATGTTTAGTCTTTAGTCTTTAGTCTTTAAAAAAAATAACACTAAACCACAAACCCTTAACTAAAACATGAAAGCAGTTCTACAAAGAGTTTTAAAGGCTTCAGTAACCGTTGATGGTGAAATAATCAGTTCAATTGGTAACGGACTCTTAATTCTACTAGGTATTACCCAAGAAGATAGTTTTAAAGACATTGAATGGCTGACAAAGAAAATTCTAAATATGAGAATTTTTAATGATCACAATAATATTATGAATACATCCGTTATGGATAGCGATGGAGATATCATTGTAGTAAGCCAATTTACCTTACTGGCAAGTACAAAAAAAGGAAATAGGCCTTCTTATATTCAAGCGGCAAAACCAAAAATTGCAATTCCGCTATATGAACAATTTATTTCACATTTAGAAAAAGAGTTTAATAAAAAAATTGGAACTGGTAGTTTTGGAGCGGATATGAAAGTTGAAAT
>JAMONB010000410.1 GCA_027066745.1 Flavobacteriaceae bacterium | reverse complement strand
ATTTTTATTCTCTCCCCAATCTAATTGCTTTAAAGAAGTTAATATAACCTCTCCACAAAACTCATTACCTCCATTCGTTTTTAATGCAAATAACTTTTCTGAAAGCTCATCCAAATCAGAACTAAAACCTATCACTTGTCTGATGTACCCTTCTTTTGAAGATAAATTATCATTACCATATTCATACAATGCAATTTCTAAATCAGGGTTTTCATTATCACATTTTGCATATGAAAGTTCATTTACAATTTCCCACAATTGTGCTTTGGCTTGATTGATTAAACCATCCATAGAATTGCTAGTATCTAACAATAAGGCCACTTTTATAGTATTTTTACTTGTTGACCCAGACAATTCTTTTTCTTCTTGGTTTTGAATTAAACTGCCTCCAGTCTTCTTCCTTTTTGTATTACTTTGAAAAATAACAATACTTAAAATAACTAGTGTAATTAATTTTAATGTTCTCATAATATTTTATTTATTTAATTGCTTAAAATTGAATACTTCTGTTCCTTCAAATTCAATCCTTTTATCAGTAACTGAAATTAATTCAGCCAATTCGTAAATATTTCTATAGCCATAACCATAAAGATTAATGTAAGTAGGTATATTTAATGCTAAAGTTAATTCCTGAATGTCTTTTTCAATAACCAAAGGCAATACTGTTTTGGTCATAAAGCTTGCAGAATCATCTTCAATATTATTATTACAATAAATAAGAATTTTTGTTTCTGGATTAGGAATTAACTCTAATAAACTGTATTGATTAAAATCAGAAAAATTAAGATGAATTGCTCCTTTAAGATGCTTTTGTTTGTACATTTTTTCAGAACGTGTATCTAAAATTAAATATTCAGACTCCTTATTCATTTCTAAGAATTCATTTAAACTTATTAATCTCTTTTCTCTATGTTTCTTTACTTTTTTTACTAAAACTTCAAAAGCATCATAATCTACATTTGATTTTTTATAATCATCATCTTGCGAATACATCATCATTGTAATGAATATAAATAATATTGAAATGGCTATTTTTAGGTTTAACATTGTATCTATTTTGACGTAAAAGTAGCTTGAACTAAAGGCTTTAAAAATCAAGAATGAGTAAACTACCCTTTTGAATGCGTAAACATTACTTTTCAATGTGTATATGTGTCTTTTTTGAGGATAAAAAGCCTATTTTTAGGGATACTCAATTTTGTTACCTAAATTTATTATGTAGTTTTACACAGTCAACAACAAAAAATGCATAAAAAATCACATCTATTATTTCTCCTTTTTTGGCTAATCTCTTTTGGGATAACTGCTCAAATTAATGATGGAGTAATATCGCCTAACAAAATATATTCTGATAGGATAACCGATCAGGACGGACATCCGTTAAGCGGAATTCAAATTCGCGTACAAGGTAAAAATCTTCGTACCACCACAGATTTAGATGGTCATTTCTCAATTAATGCTAAAAATGGAGATGTAATTATTTTAAGTAAAAATGGTAAACGAATTAGTTCTTATCGTTTAGATGGAAGCATTTACTATGAAGTAAAAGATGAGTCCAATCTAAGACCAAGATCAGAAAAAAAATATTCTTCTTCAAGAAGAAGTAAAAACACAGCTGTAAAATTCCGACAAACTTTAGATTCTGCAATTTCCTTTCAACATACCAATTCAATCAAAAGTGTTGATTTGGTAGCAAATGCTTTAAAACATGCCAATAACAAAGTACAAGTTTCGCAATCTTACACTGTATTAGGGGATGTTTATTTTAGTTTGAAACAGTATGATTTGGCTGTGAGTAATTACAAAGTTGCAATAAATAATGATAAAAACACCCTATTACAATTAAAGCTAGCAAAAGCCTATCTATACAATAGACAATATCAAAAAAGCAAGAAACTATACACCACCATTAGCAATTACAAAAGTTTAAACACTATTCAACAGATTCGTGTTGATGAAGGTTTAGGTGATGTATTTTCAAAAACTAGACAATTTAACGAAGCCTTACAACATTATAAAGCTGCCTTAGCTTTAGCAAAAGAAGCATCAAATACTTCGAGAACAAGAGTGTTAAACACTAAAATATCAACCGTACTAGAAGCTCAAGGAGAAACAGAAAAAGCAGAAAGGTTTTTAATACAATCACAACATAGTCAATCAAAAACAAGCCCTGTGCAGTCTGCTGCTGAAAACAAACGTGTAGCCGATTTTTATAGCCGAAATAAAAATGTAGATAAAGAAGTACAGTTGCGTAGAAAAATTATAAAAAATTTAGAAGATGCTGAATTAGATGAAATCATTATTGATAATCAAAAAGAAAGACTTACAAAACCTCAAGCAAAGCTAGATTTAGGAAATGCGTATTTAAAACAACAAAATTTTAAAGAAGCCATTCCTATTTTAGAAGAAAGTGCTTTTGAAGCTGAAAACACCAATGACATTCAAACACAAAAAGATGCTATACAACAATTATCACAAGCTTATGCTTCTTTAGGAGATGATGATAAAGCCTTGAGTAATTATCAAAAATATGTAGCATTAGTTGATAAATTGTATCAACAAAAGGAAGAAGAAATTAATGCTATAGTTGATTTAAACAGAGATTTATCTGAAAAGCAAAACAGAATAACCAGTCTAGAAAAAGATCGAGAACTTTCAGAAAGCAACTATAAACTATTTGAAACTGAAGGTAAACTAACTGTAGAAAATGACAGAAGACAAAAGTTAATCATTTATGCTTTATTATCAGGATTAGTACTATTATTATTTTCTTTATTTTGGATGTTTCGCAGTAATAAACAACGAAAGTTAGCCAATAATTTATTGGCATTAAAATCATTAAGAACACAAATGAATCCGCATTTTATATTTAATGCACTCAATTCTGTAAATAGTTTTATTGCTCAAAATGACGAACGTACTGCCAATAGGTATTTAACTGATTTCTCTACCTTGATGCGTAATGTGTTAGAAAATTCTGAAGAAGATTTTATTTCATTAGAAAAAGAAACAGAACTCTTAGGACTTTACCTAAAGTTAGAACATTCACGTTTTCAAGATAAGTTTGATTATGAGTTTATTATTGATAAAGCCATTGAGCTTAACGAATTTCAAATTCCGCCCATGTTATTACAGCCTTATGTAGAAAATGCGGTTTGGCACGGATTAAGATATAAAAAAGAGAAAGGATTTCTAAAAGTAGAACTCAAGAAAAAAAATATTGAAACGATTGAAATTATCATTTCTGACAATGGTATTGGTAGAAAAAAATCGGCAGCATTAAAAACCGATTATCAAAAAAAGAAGAAGTCTAAAGGAATGCAAAATATAAAACAACGTGTTGCTATTTTAAATCAGATGTATAAAGACAAGGTCGATGTTTTTATTGAAGATTTATATGAGGATACCACAGGAACAAAAGTGGTATTGACCTTGAAGAAAGATTGATCCTCTTTATGTCATTCCTGCGAAGGCAGGAACCTCATTAATATTAGTGATTTTATCAAAAGATTCCTGCCTTCGCAGGAATGACAATTAATAATGTATTATGAACTTAAAAACCATCATTGTAGAAGACGAAAAAACCAGTAGAGAAATTCTAAAAAACTATATTGCTAAATACTGCCCAACAGTTGAAGTTGTTGGTGAGGCAGAAAATATTGATGAGGCTCTAATTCTTATAAGAAATAACGACTTAGACTTGATTTTTTTAGATGTAGAAATGCCTTATGGCAGCGGCTTTGATTTACTAGAAAAATTAGGAAGTACTGATTTTGAAATTGTTTTTGTTACTGCTTACAATCAATATGCCATAGAGGCTTTAAACAAACATGCTTCTTATTATTTATTAAAACCTATTTCAATTGACGAACTTATAAAAGCTGTTGATCATGTTATAGATATTAAAACTAAAGAAAATGCTTTGCAAAACGCTGTTTTGTCACCAAAAATAACAATTACTGACAATAAAATTACCATACCTACTCAAGATGGATTTGAAGTTTTAGAAATAAAAAACATTCTCTATTGTAAAGCTGATGATAATTATACAGAACTCTATTTATCAACCAATCAGAAAAAATTAGTGAGTAAAACATTGAAATATTTTGAAGGTATTTTAAAAGACAACGGATTTGCTAGAATCCATAAATCATATTTGGTAAATGTATCTTATATTGCATCTTATAAAAAAGGGAAAGGTGGCACTGTAACTTTATCAAACGGTAAAGAGCTTAGTGTATCTGCCTCTAAAAAAGCTGACTTTTTATCTTATTTTAAATGATTATTAAAAAATTAAACGAAAAAGAACCGCAATTCGGTACAGATTGTTTTATTGCCGAAAATGCAGTAATTATTGGAGACGTTATTATGGGTAACCAATGTAGCATTTGGTATAATGCCGTTTTACGTGGTGATGTACACTTTATTAAACTGGGTGATAAAGTAAATGTACAAGATGGTGCTGTTGTACACTGTACGTATCAAAAACACCCAACTATTATTGGTAATAATGTGTCTATAGGACATAATGCAATAGTACACGGCTGTACCATACATGACAATGTTTTGGTGGGTATGGGTAGCATTATTATGGATGATTGCATTATTGAATCTAACGCTATTGTTGCAGCTGGAGCTGTAGTTACTAAAGGCACAAAAGTTGAATCGGGTAGTATTTATGCAGGAACACCTGCAAAAAAAATAAAAGATATTTCTACTGAATTAACCTCAGGAGAAATAGATAGAATTGCTAATAATTATGTGAAATATGCAAGTTGGTATGAAAAAAACTCTTAAAATAAGCTTACAATTATTTTTTTTAAGCTTATTAACTATTAGCTGTAATAGCCTTAAAAAAACGAAGACTGAAACTTTAAAACTTAAATTTTTAGATGAATATATTCTTCCTGAAAATGTAATGATAAATAAAACCCTAGTCGGTGGTTTATCAGGTATAGATTATTACAATGGTATCTATTATTTAGTTTGTGATGACGCTTCAGATCCTCGATACTATACCGCTACAATTGACATTGATAAGCAAAAGATAAATAACATTACTTTCAATAATGCTATCAAAATTAAAGATAGTACTCATTATTTAGACATAGAAGCAATTAGATACAACCCCATCAGCAATAAAATAATGATTACTAGTGAAGGCAGTATCAATAAACAAAAAGACCCTTCACTATTTAGTGTTGATTCAGAAGGTCATATTGATTCTTTTTTTGAAGTCCCAAAAGAATTTAAGGCAACAAGTCCTCAAAAACCTAGAAACAATGGTACTCTAGAAGGGTTATCTCTAAGTACTACTAAAAAAGGACTTTGGATTGCTATGGAATTACCTTTAGGGTCAGATGGCCCAGAACCAAAAATTACCGCTACAAAATCTCCTATCCGTATAACGTACATAGATAACCAAACTAAAAAACCAACCAAACAATTCACCTATTTGTTAGATAAAATTGCTAAAAAACCTAATGGTAATTTTGCAGTAAATGGCTTGACGGATATTTTAGAGTACAAATCCAACCACTTTTTTGTTATAGAACGCAGTTATTCAAGTGGACTAGGAACCCAAGGAAATACT
>JAMONB010000409.1 GCA_027066745.1 Flavobacteriaceae bacterium | reverse complement strand
GGATGCTCTTTTTTCAAGCACATCTTTGGTAATTTCACCACGTGTTACAATAGCACGTAAACGCATCTGTTTTCCTTTGCCTGTCCGCTCCATCAATTCTCTCGCTACTAATCTACCAATTCTACCAAAACCATATAATATCACATCTTTTGGTTTAATTCCATTTGAATTTTCAGCACCTTTCAATCTGTCTGTGACAAACTTTAAGATATTTTCTTCATCTTTTTCTAAATGAAATTCATAAACTAATTTTCCTATATCGAGTTTAGCTGGAGGTAAACTTAACTCTTGAATAACCCTTGAAATTTCAACGGCATCAAAAATAGAAATAGGTTTTTGTACAAATTCACTTGCATATTCTACCAAATTTAAAATTCCGCTAACATTTTGGTTGATGAGTTGATTTCTAAACAATACTAATTCAATAGCATTGTCATACCAAAGGTCACTAATAATTTTTATAAACTCAACGGTGGCTCTTCTTTTATCTGCTTGAAAAGCCAGTTCTGATTCGTAGGTATTCTCTAAAGACATCTTTTAATAATTTTGTGTAAAAGTACTATTTCAAACGTTTGCGTAAAAGATTTATTATAAAAAAAATCCTCCTAAATATTGGAGGATTTTTTATGAACCTAATTTCTATTTATATTATTTTTCTAGTTATTCACCATCAACCTAAAATACTCAACAAAACCTTCATCATTTAAAATTTGTATGATGATTAATTTTCCTTTATTTTTTCTTAAAACATCTTCTACATCCTGTACACTGTAAACTTTAACATCTGCTACTTTTAAAATAACATTCCCTTTTTCCACACCATTACTTATCAAATCTTTATTTCTAACTTTCACAAATTGAACGCCATAATTGATTCTATATTTAGCAGCTTTTCCTTTTGATATTTTTTCAAGACTTCCTAATAAATATTTAGAAAAATCTAATTTACCAATAGTTTCTTTTCCGAATTGATTACTTAACTTCACTTTAAATTTCTTTTCTTTCCCACCCCTTAATACTGTAACATCAACAACATCTCCTGGACGTTTTGTACTTAAAAACCCTTGCATATTAGAAAATTTAGAGATTTTAATATTATCCATTTTTACAATAATATCATTTACCTTAATTCCCGCAATCAATGCAGCACCATCTTCAGTAACACCTGCAACCAAAACACCTTGCGTAATCCCTAAATCTAATTCTTTCGCTATATTACTACTTAATTCTTCAGGGTTTACACCTAAATAGGCCGTTTGTACGTCTCCAAATTCTAACAAATCTTCAATAACTTTCTTTGCTATATTTGAAGGCACTGCAAATGAATACCCTACATAAGACCCCGTTTGAGAGGTGATTGCAGTATTGATTCCCACCAACTCTCCACTAACATTTACTAAAGCCCCACCACTGTTTCCAGGGTTCACAGCTGCATCAGTTTGAATAAATGATTCTATCATTCTACCTCCAGAAATATTTATATTTCTAGCCTTAGCACTTACAATACCTGCAGTAACTGTTGATGTTAAGTTAAACGGGTTACCAACTGCCAAAACCCACTCTCCCACTCTTACATTATCAGAATTGGCAAAAGTAATATGAGGCAAGTCGGTCGCATCAATTTTAACCAAAGCGATATCAGAACTTTCATGTGTACCAATTACCTCGGCTTTATATGTTTTTTGATTATTTAGTGTAATTTCAATTTCTCTAGCTCCTTTAATAACATGATTATTTGCAACAATATATCCATCAGGAGAAATAATCACCCCAGAACCTGTACCTATTGTTCTCTGCCCACCTCCTGCATCTGCTCCATAAAAAAATTCAGCCAGAGGGTTAGATTTAGAAATAGATACATTTTTAACATGTACTACTGTATGCAACGTTTGTTCTGCAGCTTTTGTAAAATCTGTAGCCTCAGCACTATAGTTAGAAACTGGAGTATAGCTAGTTTTAACTACCATTGGCTGTGAAATTACATTTGAATTCTCAATTGTTTGACTCTTAGCTAAGATAAAGGCATAAGCTCCAAGGGCAATAGTTCCACCAAGAATTGAGGCAATAACTAAACTTATTATTTTTTTCATTTTCAAAAAGGTTTATTTTTATAATTAACAGTCAAAATTACTAGTTTATTATTATACTTTTTTGACTTTAACTATACTTTAACAGCTCTTTTAGCTCAAAAAAATGTTTACATTTGTGGTCTTATGCAAATTACATTTTATAAATATCAAGGTACTGGAAATGATTTTGTCATGATTGATAATCGTCAAAATTTATTTCCTAAAAACAATCATCAACTTATTTCAAAGTTTTGTGATCGAAAATTTGGCATAGGTGCTGACGGGTTAATTCTTTTAGAATCTTCTGATAATTATGATTTTACCATGAAATATTACAATGCTGATGGCAATGAAGGAAGCATGTGTGGTAATGGTGGCAGATGTATTGTTGCTTTCGCTAAATTATTAAAAATTATCAATACCCATACTACTTTTGATGCTATTGACGGTGTACATAAAGCAAATATTATTGGTGATTTGGTAAGTCTTAAAATGAATGATGTATTAAACATTAAAGAGTTTTCTAACGATTTTTTTTTAGATACAGGTTCTCCTCACCACATTACCTATGTGAATCATATTACTGAAATAAATGTTAAAAGCAGAGGAGCTGAAATTAGGTACGGGGCTCCTTATTTTGAAAAAGGCACCAATGTAAATTTTGTAGAACAAAAAAATGAAAACACTTTTAGTGTCCGTACTTATGAACGAGGTGTTGAGAATGAAACATTGAGTTGTGGCACAGGCGTTACAGCAGTTGCTATTGCCTCTCACAGAGCAAAAAAGACCAATCAAAATTCTATTATTTTAGAAACTCTGGGAGGTTCTTTAGAAGTTTCTTTCACTTATGATAATAATTATTATAAAAATGTGTTTTTAAAAGGGGAAGCTACATTGGTTTTTAATGGTAAGATTGAAGTAGAGACAAATTAATCATTCAAGTCAAAATTTAAAATGCAAGCATTAACAGGAAACAAAATACATTTAAGAGCCTTAGAATTAGAGGATCTAGATTTTTTATTCTCTGTAGAAAACGACATTTCTTTCTGGGAGGTTAGTAGTACACAAACACCTTTTTCTAGACATATCTTACAACAATATTTAGAGAATGCTCATTTAGACATCTATGAGGCTAAGCAATTACGCTTAATCATTGCTGAAAATAAAACACATAAAAATGTTGGAATTATTGACCTATTTGATTTCAACCCACTACACAAACGTTCTGGTATAGGTGTTTTAATTCTAGAAGATGAGCAGCAAAAAGGTTATGCCTCTGAAGCCTTAAACTTACTGATTAATTATAGCTTTAATCAATTAAATTTACATCAGATTTACGCTAATATTACTACTGACAATAAAAACAGCATACAACTATTTAAAAAATATAATTTCACCAAAATAGGTGTAAAAAAAGAATGGATTTACACCCAAGGTAAATTTAAAGATGAAATTTTATTTCAATTACTAAACACATGAACATTAAAAAAATAATTCTTTCAATTTTAGCAATTATTAGTATTGGTGGTGCAATTATTGGCTATAAATATTACCATAAGATCTATGCTAAAAATGTTATTAAAAACACGACTATAAGCATTCCTATAAACGCATCATTTGATGAAGTTCAACAACTAATTGAACCTTTTATAAATGATTCTGATGGTTTTGAATGGGTTGCTCAACAAAAAAAATATCCAAATCTTATTAAATCTGGTAGATATTCTCTTAAAAAAGGGATGAATAATAATGATTTGATAAATTTATTGAGAAGTGGTAAACAAACAACTATCAACTTAACTTTTAACAATCAAGACACTTTAGAAAAGCTTGCAGGTAGAATTTCCGAGCAAATAGAAGCTGATTCTACTCAAATTTTAGCAGCTTTAACAGATCGTGAATTTCTTTCAGAAAACGAGTTGACTAAAGCTAATGTTTTGGGAATTTTTATTCCCAATTCTTATCAGTTTTATTGGAATACTAGTGCTGAAAAATTTAGAGATAAAATGCTAAAAGAATACCATAATTTTTGGAATGACACTCGATTGGCAAGAGCTAAAAAATTAAATCTCACTAAAAAAGAAGTAACCATACTTGCCTCTATTGTACAAAAAGAAACTTCTAAAGTTAGTGAACGGCCAACAGTAGCTGGCCTTTATTTAAACAGATATAAAGACAATTGGGCTCTACAAGCCGATCCAACCATAATTTTTGCATTAAAACAAAAACATGGACAAAATTATGAAGTAAAGCGTGTTTTGAATGCCGATTTGTTGATAGATTCCCCATACAACACCTATCAAAATGTAGGTTTGCCACCAGCACCTATTTCAATGCCTGACATTTCTTCTATTGATGCAGTATTGAACCCTGAAAATCATGACTACTATTATATGTGTGCTAGCGTTACCAATATCGGCACACATGAATTTGCTAAATCTTTAGGCCAACATGAAAGAAATGCTGCAAAATACAGACAATGGATAAACAAACAAGGCATTAAAAGGTAATTCTATGAATTTTCCTTCCTATTTTAAACTTCTTTTTATTTCTTTATATCTATTTTTTAATTGCAATGGTATTATTGCTCAAAACAACGGTACTTTTTGGAAAAAATCTGATACTTTAAATAGACCACGTAGAAATGCAGCTTACATTACTGAAGCGTCTACAGCTGCTTTAACATTAATTGGCATCAACCAATTATGGTATGCAAATTTTGACAAATCTTCTTTCCACACTATAAACGATAGTAACGACTGGTTACAAATGGATAAAATTGGCCATGCCATGAGTGCATATTATGTTGGTAAAATTGGTATGAATGCTTTAGCATGGGCTGGCGAGAGTAAAAAAAATCAATTATTATATGGTGCTACACTCGGATTTGGATTTCTAAGTGCTGTAGAAATTTTTGATGGTTATTCTTCAGCATGGGGATTTTCTACCACTGACATTCTAGCTAATGCAACGGGAACAAGCTTATTAATAGGACAAGAATTATTGTGGAATGAACAACGTATCCTTTTAAAATACTCTTTCCACACTACCAAATTTGCAAACCAAAGACCAGAATTATTGGGTGAAAATTTCTTAGAACAAACCTTGAAAGATTATAACGGACAAACCTATTGGCTTTCAGCAAACCTATGGTCATTTCATAAAAAAAGCAAAATCCCAAAATGGCTGAATATTGCTTTTGGTTATGGAGCTGACGGTATGATCTCTAGTAACACTAATTACTCTGTTAACACAAACACACTAGACAGAACTCGACAATATTATTTAAGTTTTGATATAGATCTCTCTAAAATAAAAACCCATTCAAAACTATTAAAAACAGTCTTCTCAACCATAAATTTTATCAAAATACCTGCTCCAACTTTCGAAATCAACTCTAAAGGAAAGAGTAAATTTCACTTGTTATATTTTTAATATACTTATAATCAGACATTTAATTCTTTTCTCTGATTGTCAAATTTTATAGTATATTTGCATGCTAATTGAAAAATGCGTTTAACCCCTTTAATGCA
>JAMONB010000408.1 GCA_027066745.1 Flavobacteriaceae bacterium | reverse complement strand
TTTTTTGATTACAACTTAATATTAAAAATGATGTAAATATTATTGTGGTGAGTTTCATTTTTTCTAATTTGTGGTAATGTTCAGGCTAAAATGAGTTTCAATTCCTATTTAGCGACTGATAAACGAAACTAATCTTTTTTACTGAGAAAGTCAAATGAAAATGTGTAGCAAATTTATTAAAAAAATAGTGCTTTAATCATCCTATCATTCCCGTACAAGTCTTTTTTTAATTCAATGTTTGTAAACCCTTTTTCTTTGAGTAAACTGACGGTTTCTTGTCCTAAATATTGATTGATTTCAAAATAAATCTCACCGTTTTTAGTTAAATTCTCTTTCGCAAAATCAGCAATGCGGTCATAAAATAATAAAGAGTTATCATTTTCAACAAACAACGCTAAATGAGGTTCGTGTTTTAATACATTGTCTTTTATTTCTTGCTTTTCTAACTGACGTACGTAAGGCGGATTGCTAACAATAATGTCGAATTTGAGATTGCTTGTGTTTGAAAGATTTTCTAAAGTGTTTTGATTGAGATTCTTCCCCCGAATACTCGGGGTCTGAATGATATTCGTATTTAAAATATTACCTTCAATAAAATGAACGTTTACCTTATTTAATACTGCGTTTTGTTTGGCGATTTGTAGAGCTTTTGCTGAAATGTCAACTGCATAAACAGAGATGTTGGGTAGGTTTTTCGCCAAAGAAATCGCAATACAGCCACTTCCTGTCCCAATATCTAAAATATTGTCAGCTACTTTTTTTTGTCTCTTGGCTCCCGTCTCTTGCCTCTTGTCTGAAATTACCCATTCCACCAATTCTTCTGTTTCTGGTCTCGGTATCAATACATGTTTATTTACATAAAATGGCAATCCGTAAAATTCGGTTTCACCTATTATATATTGTATGGGTTTTTCAGTTAGTAAATTGGTTAAAGCATCAAAAAAATAATCAAGATGATTTTTTGATATGATCTGATTTGGATTTAAAGCAGTGTCAATCTTACTGATACCTAATTTAAAATCGACTAATAAAGTATAGAAAGATAAAATTTCTTCTTTAGGATATAGATTTGCTAAATCTGCTAAAAACTTATTTTTTAATTCGAGTAGCGTCATTTACTTGGGCGTTGTTGTATAACTAATTAGTGTTAATTAGTGAAATTGGTGCCTCTAGGTCTTTAAGCATCCAAATACCACAGGCATGATGTCCAGTACTTCCAATGGGAGCTTCTAAATGCTTAAATCCAAATTTTTTATAAATATAAATGGCAGTTTTCATAGAAGGATCAGACTCTAAGTAGCATTTTTTATATCCTAAGTCTTTCGCGGCTTGTATACACTTTTCAATCATAATTTTTCCATAACCTTTTCCTCTAATTAAGGGCGAAAAATACATTTTTTGAAGTTCGCAAACCTTGTCTTTGTTGTTTTTTAAGGCTTTTATTCCGCCTCCACCAACAGTAGAGCCATTTTCTTCAATAACAAAATAGACTTCATTTTTACCTTGATATGATTCGTACATTTTAGTGGTCTCCAGATCTTCATAAGCTGTGCCGGTTGTAGGTAAGCCAAATTCTACAATGGAGGCTTTGATAATTTGCTCAATTTCTAGATTGTCAGAAGCTTTAATTTTTCTTATTTGCATAGGAAATATATTGTATTTTTACGAGGTGAAGATACATGAAAAATACATAAAACGTTGTTTAGAATTGGCAAAAAACGGACTGGGTACTACTCGCCCTAATCCTATGGTGGGCTGTGTTGTGGTGTGTGATGGTGTAATTGTTGGTGAAGGTTATACGAGTGCATATGGAGGAAATCATGCTGAGGTAAATGCAATCAATGCTGTTGTTGATAAGAGTTTGTTGGTAAATTCAACTTTGTATGTGAGTTTAGAGCCGTGTAATCACTATGGTAAAACACCGCCATGTTCAGATTTGATTGTAAAAAATAAAGTACCTCGAGTTGTTATTGGTTGTGTTGATCCGTTTGATAAGGTTGCTGGAAAAGGGATAGAGAAATTAAAGAAAAATGGCTGTGAAGTTGTCGTTGGGGTTTTAGAGGAGGAATGTATTGCTTTAAATAAAAGATTTTTCACCTTTCATACAAAAATGAGACCTTATATTGTTTTAAAATGGGCAGAAACTAAAGATGGATTTGTGAGTCCAGTCCCTCATCTTAATTCTCATCCAAAGAAAGAGAAGGCAAGTCCAGTTTGGATAAGTAATGTATACTCACGGCAGCTGGTGCATAAAATGAGAATGGAAGAGCAAGCTATTTTGGTTGGTACAACTACTGTGGTGGCTGATAATCCTAAATTAAATGTAAGAGATTGGCAAGGTGAAAACCCTATTCGTTTGGTATTGGATACAACTCTGAGAATTTCTAAAAAATCATATGTTTTGGATAAAAGCGTAAAGACTATTGTATTTACAGAAAAGAAAGAAAAGGATGAAAAAAATTTGAAATATAAAAAGATAGATTTTTCTAGAAATATCGCTCAACAGATTTGTGCAATTTTATATACATTAGAGATTCAGTCTGTTTTTATTGAAGGAGGAACTCAAACCTTGCAAACATTTATAGATGCTAATTTATGGGATGAAGCTAGAATTTTTGTTGGAGATCTGTCTTTTACAAAAGGATTGAAAGCACCTAAAATTAAAGGCGAAGAAATTTATAAGCAATTTCTGTTGTCAGATACATTGAAAATTATAAAGAATACTCATTGTTAACCTCAGATACATATAAAACGATTGCAAAACCTTCAGAAGAAGTAATTTTTAAGGATAGAGGTAGTAAGTTCTTAGCCTATGCTTATCCCTTAAGTAATGAAAATCAGGTTAAAGAAATTGTTGAAAATTTAAAAAAATCACATCATAAGGCTAGGCATTGGTGTTATGCTTGGCAATTGGGTGTTGAAAAAGTTAAATTTAGAGTAAATGACGATGGAGAGCCTAATAATTCGGCAGGTCAACCTATTTACGGTCAGTTATTGTCAAAAGAGCTGACTAATGTGTTGGTGGTGGTAGTTCGTTATTTTGGCGGTACAAAATTAGGAGTAGGCGGTTTGGTAAACGCCTATAAAACAGCCGCAAAATTAGCTCTAGAGACTTCTAAGGTTGTTGAAAAGACACTAGATGTACATTTTAAACTTGTTTTTGATTATCAGCATATGAATACTGTAATGCGTATTGTTAAAGAGCGTGATATAGCATTAATTCAACAAAAAATGGAAATGAATTGTGAATTTGAAATTGCTGTTCGTAAAAATGAAGCAAAAAAAATTGAACAGGTCTTTATTGAATTGAGGCACGTTAAAATAGTGCAGCTTTGAAAATTAAAATAAATTTTTTAGCTTTTCGGTAATATATTCAGGTGCTCTAGTAGGCCTGTTTCTTTTAATGTCAATAAATACCAATGCCGTATAGCCTTTGGTTAATAATTCTTTCTTTTCATTGAAAATTTCAAAATTGAACTCAATTTTAACAGATGGCATTTTTACTAAAGTTGTTTTTAGTGTCAATAAGTCGTCATATTTTGCAGGTTGAATATAATCTACGTTAAGGTTCATAACGGGTAACATTACACCTTTTTCTTCCATGTCTTTATAAGAAACACCAAGATTTCTAAGCCACTCAACACGCCCTAACTCAAAGTATTGTGCGTAATTGCCATAGTAAACATATTTCATCTGATCTGTCTCTCCGTAACGTACTCTAAATTTTATTTCATGTTTCAACATAAATTGTCTATATTTGAATGTGAGAGTTTACGTAAAAAATAATTAATAATCAATAGCAAATATGTTTTTTTATGACAAAAAATATTCACATTTTTGTAGCTCAAATTAATAAGAGAACAACCCAAAGAAATTTCTTATTGATATAACCAACTTAACTAGATTCAAATATGAGTAAAACTGCTACTTCAGTGTGGAATAATTGTCTGTCTTTCATAGAAGACAATATAAAGCCACAAGCTTACAAAACATGGTTTGAGCCTATTAAACCCATTAAAATTACTGGAGAAGCATTGACTATTCAAGTGCCTAGTAAATTTTTTTACGAATGGCTTGAAGAACATTATATCAAATTATTAAGAGTTGCTTTGGTTAGAGAATTGGGTGAAGATGCTAAATTGGTTTATGATGTGAAAATGGAGAATGCCTACAGTAGTAAAAATCCGCACACGGTAAGAATACCAAGTTCAAATAGAAAACCTTTTAACTCTCAAGGCATTACGGTTCCTTTAGATATAGATAAAAGAGAATTAAGAAATCCTTTTATTATACCAGGTATCCAAAAAGTAAAAATAGAATCTCAACTAAATCCTAATTATAATTTTGAAAGTTTTATTGAAGGTGACTCTAATAGATTAGCTAGATCTGCAAGTATGGCAGTAGCTAATAAGCCAGGAGGCACTTCTTTTAATCCTTTATTAATTTACGGAGGTGTTGGTTTAGGTAAAACACATTTGGCTCATGCCATAGGTGTTAATATTAAAGATAAGCATCCAGAAAAAACAGTGTTGTATATTTCTGCTGAAAAGTTTACCCAGCAATATATAGATTCTGTAAAAGGAAATACTAGAAATGATTTTATTCATTTTTACCAGATGATTGATGCTTTAATTGTGGATGATGTACAGTTTTTATCAGGAAAGTCTGGTACGCAAGATGTCTTTTTTCATATTTTCAACCATTTGCATCAAAATGGGAAACAGGTTATTTTAACTTCTGATAAAGCACCTGTTGATATGCAAGATATTGAACAGCGTTTACTATCACGTTTTAAATGGGGATTGTCAGCTGAATTAATGCCACCAGATTTTGAAACAAGAATATTGATATTACAAAACAAACTATTTAGAGATGGCGTAGAAATGCCAGAAGAAATAGTTGAATATATTGCTAAAAATATAAAGTCTAATGTTAGAGAGTTAGAAGGTGTTTTAATTTCAATGATTGCACAAGCTTCTTTTAACCGAAAAGAATTCACTTTAGCACTAACCAAACAAATCGTTGATAAGTTTGTGAAAAACACCAAACGAGAAGTGTCAATAGACTACATTCAAAAAGTAGTTTCTAAATACTTTGAGATGGATGTGACAACACTTCAATCTAAAACCAGAAAGCGTCATATTGTTCAGGCTCGTCAATTGGCTATGTTTTTTGCCAAACGTATGACCAAAGCGTCATTGGCTAGTATTGGCTCTCAAATTGGAAGTAGAGACCATGCAACAGTATTGCACGCCTGTAAAACAGTTGATAATCTTACTGAAACAGATAAGCAATTTAGAAAATACGTTGAAGACATCACTAAAAAGTTATCCTTTTAAATTGACCCTAAAATGACTCGTGTCTTAATGGTTTGCCTTGGTAACATTTGTCGTTCACCATTGGCAGAAGGTATTTTAAAATCAAAAGTAAATTCTACAACTTTTTTTATTGATTCTGCTGGTACAGGTGATTATCATATAGGTGGTTTGCCAGATAAACGTTCAATTGCCGTAGCAGAGAAACATCTTGTTGATATTACTGATCAACGTTGTAGGCAATTTCAAGTATCTGATTTTGACAATTTCGATTTGATTTATGTAATGGACAATTCAAATAAAAGAAAT
>JAMONB010000407.1 GCA_027066745.1 Flavobacteriaceae bacterium | reverse complement strand
AAGTTTTCATCGTTAATAAATCAGCCTTTGTAATTTGTTGCTTATTCTCATTTACAAAAGGTCAGTTCATAAAAACTCATTCTGTTATCAACGTAGCTAGTACGAGCGTCACGCTCGTATCACGTTATAAATAGTCCAAACACTAGGAATATAAAATTTTAAAAACGAGATTCTTCGTAGCTCCTAAAAAGTCGCTTCTCTGAATGACAGTACCATGTCATTCAGAATGTAGTGTAACGAAGTAAAGAATCTCAAAAAAACAAATTAAATTTATGTTTTACATCCTATTACTGTAATTAGCTCACAGGTATTTTAACTGTATGGAAAAATGTAAAACGGGATTCTTCGTCGCTTCTAAAAAGTCGCTTCTCTGAATGACAGTACCATGTCATTCAGAATGTAGTGTAACGAAGTAAAGAATCTCAAAAAAACAAGTTGAATTTGTATTTTACATCCTATTACTGTAACCAGCTTATTGGTATTTTAACTGTACAAAAAAATGTAAAACGGGATTCTTCGTAGCTTCTAAAAAGTCGCTCCTCTGAATGACAGTACAATGTCATTCAGAACGTAGTGTAACGAAGTGAAGAATCTCAAAAAAACAAAATTCTTCTCCCAAAGTCTCAGCTGTTCCTCTCGAGAATTAGAGAGAAGCTTTTTTGTAGGGTACAGTGTCTCAAAAAATCATTCAATGCAACTTTGTGTTTTGTCACCTTTGTGAAGTTAAAGTAAAAGATGCATATTCAATAATGTAACTTAAGTTGGAACAATTCTTGTACTAATTATAACATGAAAAAAATAATCACAATTTCATTTTTGTTTTCCGTTATCTTTATATTCGGACAAGAACTTAAAGTTACAAAATCTAATTTGGCTGGATGTTGGACTTTTGAACATACAATTTTTGAATCTGAATTTGATATTATGGTTTATAAGCGTTGTAGTTTTGATCAAGTTGGTACTGTTTTACAATTCAATTCAAATGGTGTGTACACTATCAATCATAATCGTAGAACAGGAGTTCTTAGATGTGGGAATGAAGTTAGACCAAAAAATGTAAAGGGCTTTTTTTATGTGGACTCAGAATTGCAAGAAATAGAATTTAATAATGATTATGATAAGTCTAGTTATAGCTGGGATTTAATCTGGATTGATGATTGTTCATTTGGTGTTAAAACAAATTAGTATTCAAGTTGTACTTAACTTTAGGTGATTTTTTTAAGAGGAGGTAGCTTAGAATTAATTAACTTTGTTTCAGTATTGAAAATTACCTGACAGTACATGTTGAGTTGTTATACCACTGTGTAAAGTGCGTTGAATTAAGCTAGTGTCAGCTTTTGAATCATGTAAATATTTATAGGTAAGTTACAAAAAAAATGCCAAACCAAACAAAAAATTCTAAAACCTCAATCTCTGTAAAACTCCATTTAGCAACTTCGGGTTTTATTGTAATTACAGTTGGTTTACTTTACGGATTAGCTCCAAGTAAGTTTATGCCACTAGTTTTTAATTTTAATGTTGAAGCATTAGAATTGAAAAATATGTTAAGAGCAATTATGGGCTTATATTTAGGTTTTGGTATCTATTGGCTGGTAGGTGTTGTAAATCCTTCACAATGGCGTACAGCCACATTGAGCAATGTGATTTTTATGGGTGGTTTGGCATTTGGCAGATTGATAAGTACGTTGGTAGATGGTATTTCAACACAGTTTACTATTGGTTTATTTTTGGAGATTTTGTTGATGGTTTGGGGTCTAAAGAATTTAAAAAAATAATGGTAGTTATTTGTATGCGTAATCTCGGTTAAATAAGAGAAAAAGAGAACTTTTAGGTAACTAATATGCATAAAAAAAACTGTAAGATTTTCACCTTACAGTTTTAAATGAGATAATAATTTATTTATTTTTGGTAATGGTGCCAAAAATAGTTGGTGATTTTTTCAACATTTTTTTATATATTTCACAAGTTAATCCGAAAAGGACATAAGCTCTGCTGAGGAGCAACTTATTAGCGATAGGATTATTCCTTATACAGTAATGAAAAGGGCTTTCTTTAGAGAGTCCTTTTTTCATTACTGGTAAGTTTATGGCTACTAAACTACCTACTTCTTATTTTTAAAATATAAATACCACATTAGGTATTGTTTTCTATGCTTGTAAGATAAGCCTCTATGGATGTTTAAATGCCCTTTCATATGACCAAAAAAAGATTCAATAGAATTAGATGATTTGGGTATTTTGGGATTGTTTAAATAATGAAACATATTAGGCAACGCTCTTTTGATTGTCATAAAAGATCTTCTAACCATTTTGTGTGTATACCAATACCTATCAGTTTCTAGATTATAACTTTTTTCATTGATATAATCTTTATATTTCTGATGCCAATTATGTAAATCTAGAAGCCAAAAACTTAGTTGATAATGATTCTCTATAGTATGCATTTTAGATGTAATCTGTTTTAAATCATAACCAGCAAAACTTTTAGGGTGTCTTGTTAGCCAGATTCTACAATCTCTTTGAATATGCACTAAACAACGTTGTAGAATTGCATCAGGTAAAGCTTCTTTAACTGCTTTTAAGATTGATTTATGACCATCTGAAGTCACACTTTCTATTTGAACACCTAACTTTAGAAGGTTGAGTAAATCCTCTTTAATTTCAGAATAATGTTCACCATCTGTTAGTCGATAAAGTTGTGTAAATTTAATTGTATTATCTCGATACAAAACTAGACAAATACCATTACTAAAGTAAGTTCCATCAATTAATAAATTTACTTTTTGTGATGGATAAACTGATAAAGTAGGTGGGCAAGATAAGTAATTGTTAAAATATCTTTTTAAGGTTCTTTTAGAATATCTACTTTCTTTGACTAAGCCATCAATCGTTCTTCTTCCTATAATCCATTTCTCAAACCAAATAAATCGATTTGATAAGCTAACTGACTTGTTTTGTGAGGTGAATAAAATTTTACAATTTTTACATTTAAATCGTTGTTTGTTTTTTTGTTTTCCCCACTTAATTGTGTCAAGACTTCCACAAGCCCAACATCGCTTTTTTTTCGTGTTTTCATAAAACAAATAAAGTTTATTGAAACCAATTTCAATAAACTTTATTCTAGACCTTTATTTATAAGGGATAGATGGATTTTAACCAACTATTTTTGGCTATTAAACCATTTTTTAAGAATCTTTATCACTTGTTTTTTACCTTCGCCTTGTAGTACAACCATATATATACCACTTCTCCAAGTCGCTGTTTGAATGGTGTGTAATTTTTCTTTTAGGACTGGTTTTTGGTAAATTAGAGCTCCATTGATTCCATAAACTGAAACATCACGCATGTTAGAATTTAATTTAATCGTTAAAATATCATCAACAGGATTTGGATACGCGATAATAGAATCTTCTACAGATTTCACTTCCTCAAGTCTAGCACCTGAAGACCCTGTAATAGTCACCATATAATCTTCAACTTCACCATAGGCAAATGTACCACAAGGGTTCAACGTATAATTTGCAGATGAACCATTCATGCCCACACGCATTCTATAATTTCCGTTGGCTAAGTTTGTAGGTAGTGTTATAGAGCCAGTAACTGTTCCTTTAGTTTGACCTGGGTTGTCAAATAACTCTTCACCGGCATCTTCTAAATCACCATCTTGATTGAAATCTATCCAGATTTTCCAATTTTCATTGTATTGAGTAGAACGGTAACCAGGAGCTAACGAAATGTTATAGGTTAAATTCTCTTGTAAATTAAATACAAAACTAGGGTAGTCTTTATAACCACCGTCATTACCTGAAGCTTTTGTCTGTCCATTAACTGTAACATTGGCAATCCACTCATAATAACTACTATTTCCCTTTAAGGAGCAAAGTGCATCAGGGTTACTGGTGTCTTTAGGTGTAATATTTACCGTATAATCTTCAACTTCACCATAAGCGAAATTACCGCAGGCATTCAACGTATAATTTGCTGAGGTTCCATTCATACCCACACGCATTCTAGTTACACCTTCAGTTGCTGTAGCAGGAATATGTATGGTGCCTGAAACATTATTTTTGGTTTGCCCAGGGTTGTCAAACAATTCTTCACCAGCATCATCAAAATCACCATCTTGATTTAAATCTATCCAAATTTTCCAATTTTCATTGTATTTGGTCGACTTATAACCTGGTTGTAATAAGATAGTTATATCACGATCTTTTTCTATGGTAAAGGTCTGGCTAGTTTTATCGGCATAACCGCCATCATTTCCAGAAGTTTTATTGTCTGAACCTATTTTAACACCTTTAATCCATTCGTATACGCTATTATTTCCTTGAGCAGTACAATAGGATGTATTTCCAGCAACTTCAACCGTATTACTTGGTAGACTTTCATTATTGTTATTGTCTAATGCTGTAACCACAAAAACATTGTTAGACAGGTCTAGCCATGTAGCAGCAACGTCAACAGAATTTCCTGCAACAACAGAAACTATTTTTGTTCCGTTATTCATAGCACTGCTTGCTTCTGTAGCATTAGCAAAGCGATATACAATATATTTACGAGCATTATCACCATCAGAAGCTGTTGTTGATGCTGTCCAGCTTAACGTGTTTCCGCTATAGGTTAATCCAGACGGAGCATTGGGTGCAAAGGTCTCTTTCCAAGATAAATTTACTGGAACAGAGGGGTATTTGTATTGATTCGTTTGTAAACTTCCGCCAATACTTTTTAAATTATCCTTTAAATTTTTAGCTCTAAAAAATAACTGACCATAAGTAGCTGCGTTTTTAGATTTTCTATTTTCATTAATTTGATTTAAGATTTCACTAGCTGCCCAATTACCATCATTAGAAGCTAATCTATACAAAGCTAATCCTGGAATATGGATTCTGTTTTTAGCAGCAGCTTGATCATCCCACCAAGCATTTAAGGCTGCATAATCTTGACCACCACCAAATTTCCAATACAATTGTGGTGAAACATAGTCTACAGTACCTGCATTTAACCAAGCTAAGGCATCTGTATAGATGGCGTCATAGGCAGATAATCCTGAAATTCCAGGAGGAGTTCCACTTTTCCAAATTCCGAAAGGGCTAATACCAAAGACAACATTTTTGTTTTGATTAGTATTGTTTTGTTGTATTGCTGTGTACACATCAGCGACTAATTGATTGATATTATTACGTCTCCAATCAGCTCTACTTAAATTTGTAGGATTGTATGCAGAAAAAGCACTAGCGTCTAAAGTATTGTTTGTACCTCCATAAGGATAAAAATAATCATCAAAGTGGATACCATCTACATCATAACGAGAAACAATATCATTGACTACAGAAACCACATAAGCTCTTGCTGCTGGAATACCCGGATTTAATAAATCAGTAGTTCCATTTTCCATAATCCAATTGGCATGTTGATTTTTCACATGAGACGCTGCTAATGCATATGAACCTTGGTTTACACGCAGAGGATTAATCCATGCATGCAGTTCCATTCCTCTATTATGAGCCTCAGTAGTAATAAAGCTTAAAGGGTCGTAAAATGGAGAAGGAGCAGTACCTTGAGTACCTGTTAAGAAGTGTGACCACGGATCTATATTAGAGTCGTACAAGGCATCACTTGCAGGCCTTACTTGAAAGAATAAGCTATTAAT
>JAMONB010000406.1 GCA_027066745.1 Flavobacteriaceae bacterium | reverse complement strand
TCTATAGGTTACCAAGCCAAAATAGAACTTTTACTCCAGCGTATATTAACGGTTTCTTACCTGAAATTAATTCTGCTATAACAGATAAGTCTTTTGCTGTAGGTATTAAAGGTAAAATTTCTGATTGGGATATCGACTTTAGTAATACGTATGGTAAAAATAGATTTATATATACTATTGGTAATACTTTTAATGCTTCCCTTCAAAGTGCATCACCCACAACTTTTGACGCAGGAGGGTATTCTTTCGCTCAAAACACTACTAATTTAGATATTAGTAAATTTTATGAAGATACTATGTCAGGTCTTAACATTGCTTTTGGAGCTGAGTATCGTGTTGAAACTTATGAGATAGAAGCAGGAGAAGAAGCTTCATATGCTCAATATACTGATGATGGACAAGTTATTACTTTAGACAGCCAAAACCCTTCTGTAGATTTCTTTGGTAGATCTAGACCTGGTGGTTCTCAAGTTTTTCCAGGTTTTAGTCCAAAAAACGAATTGTCAAGAGGCAGAAGTAGTGTTGCTGGTTATTTTGACTTAGAAGCTGATATTACTGAAAATTTTTTACTAAGTGCTGCAATCAGATATGAAGATTATTCTGATTTTGGTTCTACTCTTAATTTTAAATTGGCAACTAGATTAAAAGTAGGTGAAAACATAAATATTAGAGCAGCTGCTAATACAGGCTTTAGAGCACCTTCTTTACATCAATTGAATTTCAACTCAACTTCTACAATCTTTGATCAAGAAGGCAACCCTATTGAAGTTGGTACTTTTGCTAATGATAGTAGAGCTGCAAAATTATTAGGTATTCCGCAACTAAAAGAAGAAACTTCTAAAAGTCTTAGTTTAGGGTTTACCGCTAAATTTCCTAGTGCGAATTTAACCTTAACTGTTGACGGGTACTGGGTAGGCATTGATGATAGAGTCGTTTATACAGGTAGATTTAAACCAAATCAAACAAAAGATGCTGGTGGTAATTTAATTTTCAACCCTGATGGTAGCCCTAATTATCTTGGTCCACAATTAGAATTGTTTAATTTATTAACTCAAGCCAATGCTGGTGCTGCTGCTTTCTTTGCTAATGCAATTGATACTGAATCAAGAGGTGTTGACCTTGTTCTTACTCATAAAGCAATGTTTGGTAAAAGCACACAATTAAAAACAGATTTAGCTGCAACTTTTTCTAATACAAAAAGAGTTGGTGATATTAATGCTTCACAAATTTTAAGAGATGCTGGAAAAGTTAGCACCTATTTTGATGAGGCTAGTAGAGTATATTTAGAAGAAGCTGTACCTCGTACCAAAGTTAATTTATCACATAGTTTAACAACTGACAAGTTCAATATCTTTTTAAGAAATGTATATTTTGGTGAGGTTACTGAAGCAACAAATAATGTAACTAGACAACAAGTTTTTGGTACTAAAGTTGTTACTGACTTATCTTTTGGTTATAAAGCAACTGAAAGCTTAACCTTAACTGTAGGTGCCAATAATTTGTTAGATGTATATCCAGATAGAGCTTCTAAGGAATTCTCTGACGGAGGTAATAATAGAAGTAGCGGTAGATTTGACTGGTCAAGAAGAGCACAACAATTTGGTATTGGTGGTAGATTTTTATTTGCTAGACTTAGTTTTACGTTAAAATAATTCAATAATTTTTTTTAAAAGGGCTGTCTTAAAAAGGCAGCCTTTTTTTGTTAAAAAACATCTTATTTTAATTATAAATTCACTACTTAAACATGTTTATTGTTATTAATATTTAATATTTTTAGCTTATTTTTTTGTGTTTTGTTAAAAAAAGGTAATATTTGTCACTTATAAACTAATTTAACACAAACTTATGAAGACAAAAATTTACTTATTTTTCACAATGGTATTATTATCCTTTACTGCATTTGCACAATCTTATGAAGTTAGTGGAACTGTAACAGATAACAACAAACAACCACTACCCGGAGTAACGGTAGTTATTAAAGGAACTAAACAAGGAACTACAACCGATTTTGATGGTAAATATACCATGAAAGTAGAAAGTGGAAAAGTATTAACCTTTACCTCTATAGGATATGTTAGTACAACAAAAACAATGGATGATTCTGCTGTTGTTAATGTTACTATGGCTGAAGGTCTTATTTTAGATGAAGTTGTAGTAACAGGTAGTCGTACAGCACCTAGAAGTAATGCAGATACTCCATTGCCCATTGATGTTTTATCAGCAAAAGAGTTGACAACAACAGGTCAAATATCTTTTGATAAGGCCTTGCAATATAAAATACCATCTTTTAATACCGTACAAACCCCCGTAAATGATGCAACATCTCTTTTAGACCCCTATGAGATTAGAAACATGGGACCAAGTAGAACGCTAATATTAATTAATGGCAAAAGGAAAAATTTAAGTGCACTATTATATACACAAACCTCTCCTGGTCGTGGAGAAACAGGAGCTGATATTTCTGCAATACCTATTGATGCCATTAAAAAAATTGAAATTTTACGTGATGGAGCTTCGGCACAATATGGATCTGATGCTATTGCTGGGGTTATGAATATCATTTTAAAAGATGATGTTAATAAAGGATCAACTACTATAAGATCAGGTATTACTTCTGAAGGTGATGGTGAAATGTTTGGTGTCAGTGTTAATAATGGCACTGAAATAGGTGAAAATAAAGGTTTTATTAATTACACCGTAGATTTTTCTAAAGTAAATCTAGCAAACAGACCAGGTACTGTTGATGCTGAAGGTGAAGCAGGAGATTTTGGAGCAGATCTAGCAGTTGTTCAAGAATTTCTTTCACGAAAACCAGATGCTGGTAATATTAATGGATCTCCAGAAACAGCTGCTTCTAAATTTTTAGTAAATGGTGGTTATGATTTAAGTGACAATACGCAACTATATTTTAATGCCGCTTATGTATATAAAAAAGTAAATAGTTTTGCAAATTATAGAACTCCTTACTGGAGAACAATTGAATCTTTTCCTTATTTATCTGACTTCTTTCCTGCTCCTGGCTTGCCAAATAATTATGACGGGTATGTTCCCACTTTTGAAGGTGAACTTAGTGATTATAATGGAACAGTTGGATTTAAAAGTAAAATTAACGATTGGAATATAGACCTTAGTTTTACTACTGGAGGAAATACTCAAACCTACAAAGTAAATAATTCTCATAATAGAAACTTTGTATATTCGCCTTCTACTTGGATAGATTTAAATGAAAATGGAATTATAGATAACGGTGAAATTACAGAAGGAGCTCAATTATACAGAGAAAACAGTCCAAGATCTTTTGATCCAGGTGGTACCCGTTTCTCTCATAATGTAGGAAATATTGACATCTCAAAAGTACTATCAGATCAAATAAGTATTGGTGTAGGTGCTGAGTTTAGAGCAGAAACATTTGAAGTGATTGAAGGTATTTTATCTTCATATGATGGTGGTGGTGCAGATTCTTTTGCTGGAAATAGCCCAGAAAATTCAGGGAAATTTAATAGATATAATTTTGGAGGTTATTTCAGTTTAGATTTTGATGTAACTAAATCGTTTTTAATTAGCGGTACTGTTAGAGCAGAAAATTATTCTGATTTTGGAAATGCTTTTGTCTATAAATTAAGTTCACGTTTAAAATTAAGCGATAAATTAACAGCTAGAGCTTCTATATCTTCTGGATTTAGAGCACCAACTCTACATCAAATTTATACACAAAAAGCACAGTATAGTTTTGTGCCAGGTCAAGGTATTCAAGTTGGTGGTTTAGTAAATAATGTATCTTCTCAGGCAAATTTACTCGGAATACCTCAGTTAGATGCTGAAAAATCCACAAACTTTACCATTGGTATTGGTGGTAAATTAAGCAGTAAATTTAATTTTACTTTAGATTATTATAATATTGCTGTTAAAGATAGAATCGTATTAAGTACAGAAATTGGCCCAACTGCAGGCGGAGGAACAGAATTAGATAATATTCTTTCTAAGAATAATTTAAGCGATTTAAGTTTCTTTGTTAATGCATTAGACACTAGAACTTCAGGTCTTGATTTTGTTGCTAGTTTTAAAGGCTTAGAGTTAGGGGCTGGTAAATTAGGGTTTAATCTATCTGGTAATTATACTATTCAAAATGAAAGAGACGGTGAAGTAAAAAATCCTAAAATAGTTGCAGATGCAAAACAATCTGTTGTAAATGCAACTCAAGAAGCTTTATTCTTTACTTCTAGACCTGATACAAAATGGATTTTAGGTATTAATTACGATATTAATAAATTTGGATTTTCTTTAAATAACACTTATTTTGGAAAAACAACCTTTAAGCAACAAGGTATGAGTACTGATTTAAGAACTGAATTTATCCCTAAAATAGTAACCGATTTGGGAATTAATTTTAATGCAACAGATAAATTAACACTGGCATTAAATGTAAATAACTTATTAAATGTACTACCAGAATGGGAATTTAAAGCAGAAAATTCGGTGGGACAAACTATTTTAAATGATCCTGCTCTGGTTAAAAATCAATCAAACTTGATTACTTTTAACCAACGTTATTCTCAAATGACTTATGATGGTTATCACTTTAGCCAACTAGGTACAATGTTGAATTTTTCAATAAATTACAAATTCTAATAATACCTATTTTTATGCTGGTAAAATTAAGGTTATAATCTACCGCATTCAGCTAAAAATTAAAAAAACCTCGCTAAAAGCGAGGTTTTTTATGCAAAAAATTTCTTATTTTAATAAACTAACACTCATGTTAAACAGAAACTTGTAACAAAAAGTACAATTACTTTTTTACTTCTAATTATTTTAAAAAAGAGACTATTAAATAAAATTATTGAACATAAAGAAATTACTATTGAACTATTAAACCCTTACGATTATGCAAAACGGATAGGTTCATTAAAAGTTCAATTATTAGATTTAATATCTCCCAAAGAATTCAATCAAGGACATATTGAAAATGCAGCAAATATTAATGTATTAGAAAGTGGTTTTATCAAAAAAATTACAGCTTACAAAAAAGATATTCCCGTTTATGTTTACTGCACTCATGGTGAAGAAAGAAGTGAAAAAGCAGCAAAAATTTTAAAAGAAATAAGGATACGTTGTCACAATTTTAAAAGGAAGGCTTGACAAATGGGTCAAAATTGGGAATAGAGTTATTAAGTAAATTGGTTTTGAATTATAACATTACAGAGTTGATAATCAAAAAAAGCATTAGCTTTATTTTAGCACAAACCTTAAAAATCGAAAGGTTTGTAACATATATTACAAATTAAAAATGAATTAAAGATTACTTTTACGCCAAACTAAAATAATATTTTATGAAAAAATTAATAAACATTTCGCTAATAGCTACATTTATTTTCACATTGACAAGTTGTGCACAAAGTAAAACTAAAGAAGGTGATACGAATACTGAACAAGTAAAACCAACAGTTGAATTGATTAGTCCGGCGGATTTAAACACAAAACTAGGTGACATTCAATTGGTAGATGTACGTACTCCTAAAGAACATGCTGAAGGACATATTAAAGGATCACAAAATATTAACTTTTATGACGAAGATTTTATTACTCAAATGTCAAAATTAGATAAAGACAAAGAAATCTATATCTATTGTAGAAGTGGTGGTAGAAGCGGTAAAGCAGCAAAAC
>JAMONB010000405.1 GCA_027066745.1 Flavobacteriaceae bacterium | reverse complement strand
AAACCTAAAAAAAGAGTTTTCTAATAGAAAACTCTTTTTTTAAGTCTAGGTAATTCTTAATTTTCATTGACTACCAATCTAAAACCTTCACCGTGAATATTAATTATCTCTACGTTTGAATCTGGTTTCAAGTATTTACGAAGCTTGGCTATATAGACATCCATACTTCTAGATGTAAAATAATTATCATCTCTCCATATTTTGGTTAAAGCTAATTCTCTTGGCATTAAATCATTTAAATGTGTTGCCAACATTTTTAATAATTTATTTTCTTTTGGGGAAAGCTTACGAACTTCACCTCCATCAAAAGACAAATGTCTTAATTTTGAGTTTAAGAAAAACTTCCCTATTTGAAATTCATGTTTTTCATCATCAGCACTCATGTCTATTGCTTTTCGCTGTAATATTGCCTTAATTTTATGCAACAATACTTCAGAGTCAAAAGGCTTATTTAAATAATCATCAGCACCAGCTTCATATCCTTTTAAAACATCTTCTTTCATGGTTTTTGCTGTCAAAAAAACAATAGGTATGTCAGTGTTGGTAGATCTAATGTCTTTTGCCAATGAAAACCCATCTTTTCTAGGCATCATTACATCTAAAATACAAAGATCAAAATCGTCATTTTTGAACATAATTAACCCTTCTAAACCATCCTTGGCTAAGGTAACTGAATAATCATTCAACATTAAGTAATCTTTCAATACAGTTCCGAAATTAGGATCATCTTCAACTAATAATATTTTTCTATTTGCCATAATTTTAAATTATTAAATTAAAGGTAATTTTATTGTAAAAGTGCTTCCTTTTCCTTTTTCACTTTCCACATAAACATTACCATGGTGATATTCTACTATTTTTTTGACATAAGACAAGCCTAATCCATGCCCTTTAACATCGTGAATATTTACTTTTTGTTCTCTATAAAATTTATCAAAAACATGCTTTTGAACATTTTTATTCATACCAATACCTTGATCTTTTATCTGTAAAACGATATAATTTCCTGCATTTTCTGTATAAACATCAATCTTTGGTGGTTCATTTGTATACTTTAAGGCATTGTCTAAAATGTTTACAATAACATTGGTGAAATGAAATTCATTTATCATAACTTCACTCTGTAAAGCTTCTAAATGTAAGTTTATATAACCATTATTATCTTTTACAATTAAATCAACATGATTTATTGCTTCATGCACTATGTCGTGTAAATCTGCAACTCCTTTCGAAATATCTAACTGATTTTTTTCTAATCTAGAAATTCGCAATACATTTTCAACCTGGCCATGCATTCTTTTGTTTTCTTCTCTTATCATATTAACATAACGTAGTACCTTATCATTATCATTAATAATCTTTGGATTTTTAATTGCATCTAAAGCTAAATTTATAGTAGCTATAGGTGTTTTAAACTCATGAGTCATATTATTTATAAAATCAGTCTTTATTTCTGATATTTGTTTTTGTTTAATTAATTGATAAATAGCACTTGCAAAAGCTAAAATAATAATGAAAATGAAAATAGCTCCTAAAATTAAAATAGTAGAAATAGAAGCTCGTATATATTCATCTTTTTTAGGAAAATTCACATACAATTCATAATCACTATACCCTTCACTATCAATAAATAATGGCACAGAATAACTTTTTGCACTTATCCCTTTAAATTTTAATGATTTAACCTTAGTTGCCAATCCATCACCAAAAACACCAAATTCAAAATTAATATCAATACCTCTTTCTCGTAATTCATTATCAATATTTAATGAAATTTCTGTTGTATTTATTCGGTTATATATAGGTTGTCTTGGTGCAATTTCTTTAAAAAAATTCTCATAATTAATAGCCTCTAACTTACTTAACGTACCTACCTCATAAATTCTTTCTTCTGGTGTAATATTATTAAAATCATCTTTATATACATTAATCTTTTTAATCTCTTTTTCTTTCTCTCCAAAAAAAGTTTTAAAAGTCAAAGAATCATTTTCAAATAAGGGAATTGAAGATTTATAATTATTTTCTAAGATACTTTGTCTAAATGAAAAAATTTCATTGTTAACTGTATCTATTTGTTGAAAATAAAAATCTTTCTTCCGTGTTCCAATTCTCTGAGAGGCACTATCTATTATTGGTTTATACTTTTTATAATACTCTTTAATTTCTCTTTCTTGAATATTTTCAGATACATTTGCCAATGCAAATTTCACATCATTAGTAAACTGCTTCTCTCTAATATCGATTGAGCTGTTTATCCAATAAATCTGTACTGCAATAATCCCTATTAATGCAATACTCATTAAAATAATTAAGAGTACAAAAATGCGTTTACTCATTCCAACAAAATTAACTTAACTTATTATGTATTGGGATTTATTTAACAAATATTAACTTAAATAATTACTATTTAACAATTATTTAAGAGCTTTTTTATCAATTATTTGCTTTATTAACTTTTTGTGGATGAATTTAACTTGTCTTTTAGTATCGGATAAATTTATATTATGGATAACAAAATCTGCTAACTCATTCTTTTTAGCTTCATCCCATTGATTTTTCATTCTAGCGACGACTTTAACCTTTGTTGATTTATCTCTTAATATCACCCGTTCAATTCTTTGTTCTATAGGAGCTGTAACAGTAATAATATAATCAAATCTATTTGCAGAATTATTTTCAAAAATTATAGCATTCTCTTGAATAACATATAGTGCTTTCTGCATTTCTAACCACTTAGAAAAATGTTTAGCCAATTTAGGGTGAACAATGTTATTTATAGCTGCTAATTTGCTTTTATCATTAAATACAACAGCTGCCAAATACGCTCTATTTAGCTGGTTGTCATTTCCGTATGCTTCTTTACCAAATTCAGCAACTATTTTTTTTTGAATAATTTTAGACGTATTCATTAATTTTTTCGCTTCTATATCAGCTATATAAACGGGTACGCCTAATTCACTAAAAAAATTAGCTACAGTAGATTTTCCACTACCTATACCTCCTGTAAGTCCAACAGTTATCATTCTTTAATTAAATATTCTATTTGATTGGGATATATTTTTATCTCTGATACAAATGAAGGTTTTAAAACCACTTTAGGTATTAAATAATTAAGTCCATCTTTTACTGATCTTTTATAATCACAGCTAACTATAAAATCATTTTCATTAATCTTATTATAATCTGACAGCCCTACTTGAAAAACAATTTCTACTTGAGTAGGAAAAGTACTAATTTCATATCGATTAGGTAGATTTTTGATCTTAATTGGCAAAGTGAATTTAGCTTCTGTAAATTTTTCTACAAGCCCGCTAACTGTAACTTCTTTTATTGTATAATTAACTTTTGATGATTTATCTAAAATCAATAAAGGAATTTTAATTTCAAAAGGTGCATTAACAGCTGTTAATTCTCTTTTTTGAGATTCAACTTGAATGATTGAATCTATTAAATTTTCAGGACCAGATATTGAAATTTCACTAGGCTCTACTTTTAAGTTTCCGAATAAATTATAGCCTGATTGATATTGAATATCAATGTTTGGTACTATTTTTACTTTCTTTGTTGTACTTAAACCTACAACATAAAACAATGTATCGGGTTTTACTGCAAAGACTTCAACATCAGAAATAAGTTGTATAGTAATTTGTGATAATAAATCATCAGAAAGTTGATAATAAGTAGTGACATTTTTTTGTTTAACGTCTTGTAAATCAACTTTAATTTTTCGTTTAAAAAAATGATACTTAATCAAATCAAAACCAAATGTTTTTAATGTTACATCAATTGTTTTTATAGGTTCTTTTAGTAACATTTTCCCTTCTGGCAAATTGTAATATTCAACATTGATAGGTACAGTATCAGTATATTGCTTTGATAATTTAATTAAAATCCAAAACAAAAAAGAAACTGCTAAAAAAATGACCATCATTTTTGAGCTTTTAGCACTTGTACTTTTACTGTTGGCCTTACTATTCTTAACCATTATCTGTTAAATATAAACAAAAAAAGTGAGTTTCATTTTATAAAACTCACCTTATAATAGAGTTTTTAAGGTTATTTTTTAGGTGTTGTCTTTAGGTATTTCTTACTTAATTCCATAGAAATAGCAGAACGTTCAAATTTAATTTTACCTGCACCAGTTTCAATAACACAAGCATCATCAGTTAAATCAACTATTTTACCATGAATACCACTAGTAGTAATTATCTTTGTACCTTTTTTAATTTCTGATTGAAACCTCTTTTCATTTTTTTGTTTTTTCATTTGAGGTCTTATCATAAATAGGTAAAACACCAATAACATTGCAGGTATTAAAAAAAGATTACCCATTCCTCCTCCAGTTTGTAAAATTATTGCTGTAATCATCATATATAGTTATTTTAATTGACTATTAATTTATTTTTTCAACTTATTTTTTTGTTTTAGGAATGACATCTGCTTTAATAATGACAGATTCACTTCCTTTGGCCGTATTTGTTGTTAGTGTTATTACTTTAGTTTGTTTGTTAGGTTTATTTGTTGTGTTGAACTTTACTGCAATCTCACCTGAACCACCAACTGGTATTGGCTCTTTTGGCCATTCAGGAATTGTACAGCCACAAGTACTTTTTGCATTGCTAATAATTAATTCTGTTTTACCAGTATTTTTAAACTCAAAAACAGTTTCTACAATTTCACCTTCATCAACTACTCCAAAATCATGTTCACTTTTAGAAAAAGTAATTGCTGAAGCTCCTGCATTAATTTTATAATCACGTTGTTTTGCTATTTCTATATTTTCATGCTTAATTTTACTTGCTGCATTTTCTTTTTTACAAGAAACAGTCATGAAAATAGTTAAAATTAGAATTTTTAATATTTTATTATTCATGATAATTATATTTTATTATTTAAAGGATAAAAGTATTAAAATTTAAAGTAACCCTCTTCCTATTTTTTTAATTTTCTTAGAAGACATATAATCTTTCAGTAGTTTATCTAAAACACCATTAATGAAAAAGCTACTCTTAACTGTTGAATAATCTTTTGCAATTTCAAGATATTCGTTAATAGATACTCTAGTTGGTATTGATGGGAAATGAACAAATTCTACCAATGCCATTTTTATTAAAATTAAATCTATTTCTGCTATTCTATCAGTATCCCAGTTGGGTGTTTTAGCATCAATATCTTCTGTAAAATTATGATGATTTAACGCTGTTTTTCTAAATAACTCTATGCCAAACTTTTCATCATCTACATCTTTATATAACATCTTTTTATCAAAACATGTAGATTCGTTTATCTTTTTAAGGTTTTTTATTATCCATGTATTTACAAAAGGAATATCATCAACCCAAGTTATATTATAACTCTCAAAATAATCAAATAATTTATCACTAGGTGCTATTATATTTTTATACAGTTCAACAATAAAAGCTAGCTCTTCTTTTGGTGACTTTGTCTCGGTATCATTAATATAATTAATGTAAATATCACTTTCCTTTATTGCGTCCCAGATTAATCTTATATACTCACTATCATCTTGCCAATTTTTAAGCTTTTGAGTTGCAATATAATCTTTTAATGAGATATTATTCTTTAGCTTTACTAAAAAAGGGTGATCTATAAATTTTCTGTTCGGATTCTTATCTGCTTTCGTAGCTAAATGTTTTTTCTTAGAAATTTCT
>JAMONB010000404.1 GCA_027066745.1 Flavobacteriaceae bacterium | reverse complement strand
GGTGGGAGAGTATGTCGTCGCCTTTCTTTTAAAAAAAGTCCTTGATTTTTATCAAGGACTTTTTTTTATGCCTAATATAGGTACATTCAGAAGTAAATAACCATTTGTATATCGGTAGTGTCCAACTTAGTGTGTCTGCTTCATCTCAACTTATAATATTTGAAGCGTGCAAATTTTAGTTAAAATTTTTTGTGTTAATTTGTAAAAGATATTTATAGAATAACGTTATAAATAATATATTTCTAGTTTCTTTGTCAAACTAATGAAAAACACTTTATTTATAATAATTATGTTCTTTTCAACCTTGACTTTTTCACAAGTAGGAGGGGAACAAGTATTTAATTTCTTAAATGTAAGTACTTCTGCACGTCAAGCTGCTTTAGGTGGAGAAGTACTTACTTTATATGATGATGTAAATCAACCTTTATGGAATCCATCTACTATTAATAAGAACATTGATAATCAAGCATCGGTGAGTTATGTTGATTTTTTAGCAGATGTTAATTATGGTTCTTTAGCTTTTGCTCATTTAATTAATAGACGTTTCGGAACTTTACATGCAGGAGTTACTTATGTAAATTATGGTAAGTTTATTGGTGCTGATGAAAATGGGATTGAAACAGGTACTTTTTCTGCAAAAGATTTATCTTTTTCTGTCGGTTATGCATATAGAATTCCGAAAAGTCATATCCATGCAGGTATAAATTTAAAATATATCAGTTCTAGTATTGAAAATTATACTTCTAATGGAGTGGCATTAGATTTTGGATTAACTTATTTTGATGATACAAAACCTTATATATTTTCAGCAGTAATTAGGAATATTGGCTATCAAGTACATAAATTTGATGAAACAAGAGAATCATTACCATTAGAAATTGCTGTAGGTGCATCTTATAGATTGGAAAATGTACCATTACAATGGCATATTACAATTGATAACTTACAAAAATGGAAGGTAGGAGTTGAGAACCCTTCTGATAGTCAGACTACCATTGAAGGAGAAACTAGTAATAAAAGTATTACTTTTTTAGATAATGCATTTAGGCATATAGTGATTGGTGCAGAATTTTTTCCAAATAAACCTTTTAATTTAAGATTTGGTTATAACTTTAGACGTGGTAAAGAACTAAGACTCACTGAGAGTAGAACTTTTTCAGGGTTATCTTTCGGTTTTGGATTAAAAATGGGTAGATTAAAGTTGAATTATGCGTTTACAAAATATCACCCTGTATCAAATACCAATACATTTACATTAAATATAGACCTTTCTAAAAAAACATTTTAGTTTTGAACATAAAAAAAATTACTATTGCTATTGACGGATTTTCATCCACAGGAAAAAGTACCATTGCGAAACAATTGGCAAAAGAACTAGGATACTTATATGTAGATACTGGAGCCATGTATAGGGCAGTAACTCTATATGCCATGCAATTTGGCTATGTAGATCAGAATAAGCTAGAAAAAGAAGCTTTAATTAAAAGTCTAGGTAATGTCAATCTCAAGTTTAAATACAATGAGAAACTTTTATTTTCTGAAATGTATCTGAATGGAGTAAATGTAGAAAAAGAGATTAGAACTATTGAATTATCAAAACTGGTTAGTAAAGTGTCAGCAATCTCTGAGGTTAGAAAAAAATTAGTTGAACAGCAGCAGAAAATGGGAGTAGAGAAAGGAATTGTTATGGATGGTAGAGATATCGGAACTGTAGTGTTTCCGGATGCTGAATTAAAATTATTTATGACAGCATCTCCAGAAAAAAGAGCTACAAGGCGTTATAAAGAGTTACTAGAAAAAGGACATGATGTTTCTTATGAAGAAGTATTAGAAAATGTACAACAAAGAGATCATCTTGATTCAACAAGAGAAGATTCACCTTTGATAAAAGCTGAAGATGCTATAGCATTTGATAATAGTGATATGGGATTAAAAGAGCAGTTTGAAAGAATTTACCAGCTAGTACTCATAAAACAAGAACAATTACTTGACTAATTGTTGATATTTATGTCTTCATAAAAATCTTTCCATGCCCATAGTTGGGCTACATATGCTTTAGGGGATTTCAATTGTAAACCAGTATCTGGACCAGATATTGCATATCCAAAAATATTATAAATATTACCCTTTGTGTCTGCTATAATATTTGGAAATTGATCTTCATCAAGTAAGTGTAAAGATTTATTATTAGGAACATAATAGGAAGCGAAAATCTTTTTCTCTTCATTTCCAATTATAATTGCTATGTTTTGATTGATATTCTTTGTAGTAGAAGTTGTGTTTTTTGAAAAGTAATCAAGTTGAAATAACTCAACAGTTTCTGTTGTTTTTTCAGTATTTAAAATTCCGTATGCAAAACTTGATTTTTTAGAAGTATTACCTTTGTTTGATTTCTTTTTAGAGTTATTATGAAAAAATACCATTGCATTCGGAAAGTAAGTTTTTACTGTTTTCCATTTTGTTTCAATTAAGTTAAAATGATCTAACTGTTTATTCGCTATTTCTCCTTTTATTCCTTTCATTAACATTTGAGAAATGAAAAAAATTAAATTTTCATCTGAAGGAACCATATTATCCTTAAATAAATACCCTGAAGCAATCAGATTGTATATTTTGCCATTTACTTCTCTATTGAAGCAAATTGCACTTTGTGTTATAGGGCAATAAGAAATTGAAATAAAATTACCATCAAAAGTATCATTTATAATTTCAAATTGATTGGTATATCGATAAGGGTAAACTCTTACTTCGTTTTTAAAACTCACTAAAGCTACTTTTGAATCATCTGACAAACTACTAATTTCTTGTACAGTTTTGAAATTGGGAGTATTCATTAACTCAAAAGGAGTCCCTTCTTTTAAAAACTGTTTAGAAACTGACCATTCATCTTGGGATGCCTTTATTTTATTTATATTACCTTCAGAAGCCTCACAAGAGATTATTAAAACAACACTAATAAATAGGACTAAATTTTTCATTTTAAAGAAAGTTTATTATTCAGTCGAGAAAAAACTAATTACTTACTTTTTTTAAGGAATATTCAAATATTTATGTGTTTGTAAAGAGATTTTCCATTTAGGATGCTGCATTACATACTCAACAATTAAAGGGGTCATTTTTTCTTGATTGCTCCATTCTGGTTGTAAAAATAAAACAGCATTGGTATTAGTTTTTGCAGCTTGTTCTTCTGCAAATTTAAAATCGTTCTTATTGTAAATAATTATTTTAAGTTCATCTGCTACAGCGTAAATTCCGTCAAGAGGTAATTTATTTTTTTTTGGAGAAAGGCAAATCCAATCCCATTTTCCTGACAAGGAGTAAGCACCAGAAGTCTCAATATGAGTTTTTAGATTATTTTTTTGTAGTTGTTGAGTAATATAGTTCATATTCCACATCAAAGGTTCTCCTCCTGTAATTACAACAGTACGACAATATTTAATAGCGTTTTTTATGATCAAATCAGTTTTTGTAGCAGGATGTAGTTCTGCATTCCAACTTTCTTTAACGTCACACCAATGACAGCCTACATCACATCCGCCGATTCTAATAAAATAAGCGGCAGTACCTGTATGGTAACCTTCTCCTTGAATGGTATAAAATTCTTCCATTAAAGGAAGCATTTCACCTTTGTCAATTAAGTTTTGAGTTGTTTCATCAATCATCTGGCAAAGATAAATGATAATTAACTATATTTTAATGGTTTTCAGTTTTTGATTTGAAATTATTAAGCTTACTTTTATAATCTTAAAATTAATGTAGAATTTAGATGAGTAAAAAAGAAACATTTTTTAAAACTATAGGCGAAGGATATAAAACTAAAGGAGAATATATTACTCTTGGTGCAGCAATGTTAGGAGAAGAAACTATAAGAGATGCATTTGTAAATATACCCTTAAAGACCTTAAATAGACATGGTTTAATTGCTGGTGCTACAGGTACAGGTAAAACAAAGACCTTGCAAATACTTGCAGAGAATTTATCCGAAAAAGGAATTCCTGTATTGTTGATGGATGTAAAAGGAGATTTGAGTGGATTAGCAAAGGCGAGTCCTGGACACCCAAAAATTGATGAACGCCATGAAAAAATAGGATTGCCATTTGAAGCAAAAGGATTTCCTGTTGAAATTTTAACTATTTCTGAACAAAATGGAACTCGTTTAAGAGCTACGGTTTCTGAATTTGGTCCCGTATTATTATCTAGAATATTAGATTTGACGGAGACTCAAAGTGGTATTGTTGCTATTCTATTTAAATATTGTGATGATAATAAATTACCTTTATTAGATTTAAAAGATTTTAAAAAAGTATTACAATATGCAACTCGAGAGGGTAAAAAAGAATTAGAAGCCGAATATGGAAGGATTTCTACTTCGTCAACAGGTTCAATTCTACGTAAAATAGTAGAAATTGAGCAACAAGGTGGAGATTTGTTTTTTGGAGAACGTTCTTTTGAAGTGAGTGATTTAACTAGAGTAGACGATAATGGTAGAGGCTTGATTTCTATATTACGTTTGACTGATATTCAAGATAAACCAAAGTTGTTTTCAACATTTATGTTGCAGTTATTGGCTGAAATTTATGATACTTTTCCTGAACAAGGAGATTCTGGAAGACCCGAACTTATCCTTTTTATTGATGAAGCTCATTTAATTTTTAATGAAGCATCAAAAGCATTACTCAATCAGATTGAAAGTATTGTTAAATTGATTAGATCTAAAGGGATTGGTCTCTATTTTGTAACTCAAAATCCTAAAGATGTACCTTCGGATGTATTGTCTCAATTAGGAATGAAAATTCAACATGCCTTACGTGCATTTACTGCGAAAGATAGAAAAGCAATCAAATTAACAGCTGAGAACTACCCAGATTCCGAATATTATGATACTGCAGAAGTATTAACCCAATTAGGTATTGGAGAGGCTTTGGTGTCTTGTTTAAATGAAAAAGGGATACCAACACCACTGGCAAGAACAATGTTAAGAGCACCTATGAGTAGGATGGATATTTTAGCTAAAGAAGAATTAAGTGCTTTAATTTCTAATTCTAAATTGGCAAAAAAGTACAATGAAGAGATTGATAGAGAAAGTGCTTATGAAATTTTGAATAAAAAGATTGAGAATGCTGAAGAAATTGAAGCTAAAGAAAAATCAGCAAAAGCAAAAGAAAAGAAAAAAACTTCAAGCAGAAAAAGCACACGAACTAATCCTTTTATTAAAGTATTGACAAGTGCAACTTTTATGAGAGGTGTTTTAGGGATATTAAAAAAAGCAATGAGGTAAATTTGCAAATTAAAAACAAATGAAGAAGATAATCTTGATAAGTGTAGTGTTTGCTTTGATGACACAATGTAAGAAAGAAACAAATTATACTTTAGCTAGTGAGCAAATTGGTAAAATTACATCTACAACTCAAATTAATGAATTATCATCAATTTTTGAAAAAGATTCTATTGTTTCTCATTTAGATGAAAATAATATAAAAGAATCTTCTTATGATGAGTATTTGGTTTATAATAAGCAAGGAGAACACTTGCTCACTATTACACCAAAAGAGGAAAAAGACTCGACATCAGTTATTGATAATGTACAAATTTTAGATAAAAATTATAAAACAATAAAAGGTTTTGGCTTAAGCTCATCGTATAAAGATATTGTAGATAATTATACAATAAACAAAGTTCAATCTACATTTAGT
>JAMONB010000403.1 GCA_027066745.1 Flavobacteriaceae bacterium | reverse complement strand
AGCAATGACAGTAGCTATTTCTTCAAAACTACAACCCGAAATAGTATATGCATCAGTAAGGTTTGGACCAATTAAACCTCCACCATCATCAAGATGACAGGCTGTACAGCTAAGAGAAAATAATTTCTTTCCATTTTCTATATCAGAATTTGCAATTACTGATTTGTCTTGATCATTGGTTTGCGTACTCGTTTTTGAACTGCTACATGAGTTAATAAGAATAAGCACAAGAAGAATTATAGTTTTTTTCATAGTTGTTTTATATTAATTATAAAACGAAACTATTAGTTTTTTAGTGTGCTTTTTCAATCAAAGCATAGTGTTTACTAGTGTCATGTAGGTAATTGTAACTTTCAATTTTGCCTAATAGTTCTCCTTTGGCATTGGTTAAAACTACTGTTGGATGTACTCTTAAATGATATTGTTTACTCAATAATGTATTTTTTTCTTTTTGTTCTTCAGAAATGGCATCCTCTCTTTTTGGAATATTCACTCTTACAAGAATCAAATTTTTTTGAGCAATTTTTTGGAATTTGTCTGTATAGAAAAAATCGTTATTCAATAAGTTACAAGAGCTAATTCTATCATATCCTGTAAAATAAATAAGGATATTTTTATTTTCAGATGACGCTAATTTTTTGGCTTGTTCAAAATCGGTTTGCCAATTTAAGTCAATTGATTTTTTCTGTTGAGCATTGCTAATGGCAATACTAAACGTTAGTAATAATAGTATATGTAGTTGTTTTTTCATTTAATTATCAGAAAGTAACTCTTCCTTTGTACATTTTCTTTTCAAACCAATTAAAGCAGCATTCAATTCAAAACCTAATAATAAGATAATTGAATTTAACCAAATAAATAACATCAAAACAAGTAAGGTTCCTATGGAGCCATAGAGTTCATTATATTGAGCAAATTTTCTAACATAAATTCCAAAAAGTTTGAAATTTAAGACCAATAATAACGTTGTTAATAATGCCCCTGGAGAAAAGAAAGTCACCAGCCTGCCTTCTTTTGTTCCAAAAAAATAAAACAATGCAACAGTAACAAATAACATTGCTAAAATGATAATATAGCGTCCAATTTCTATCCACAATAAATCATCAGAGACATACCCTTTTTGTTTAAAATTATTGATAGCAATTTCAAAATAGATAATCACTGCTACTGTAACAAGCAATAATAATGCCAATACAAGAGATATTGCCATTGAGACAAGAAACTGTCTTACCATTGATCTGGTTTGTAATTTGTGATATGAGTATTCAAATCCGCCAAAAAGAGAATTCACACCATTGGTCATTAAAAAAATAGATAATAGAAAACCGAAAGAAAGTAGACCACTATATTTATTATTAAGAATATCATCAAGAACGGCTTTTACAGCTTCAAAAGTTTGTGGTGGTAGAGCTTGACTTATAAATTGCATAAAACCTTCTTGAAAACCCTCAATCTCAATATAGGGAATTAAGGTTAGGATAAATAATGCAAAAGGAAAAAGAGCCATAAAAAAACTAAAGGCTATTCCGCCAGCCCTAGAAGTTAGAGCTCCTCTAACAATACCTAGCCCGTACATTTCAAGTACATTATATAAAGACATGCCTTCTAACCCCGGAATTTTAATCTTTTTAAAAAGAATAACGAACCAGCTTATGATTGGAATCTTCAATAATTTATCTTCAATAGTCATTTGGTTGTTTAAAATGTGAACCAAGAGTTAGATTGTATTCTAAACGCCTTTCTTCAGCTGGGTCAAGTATAAAATCAAGCCTATTTCTGTGCTAGACTCCATTTGTCTTGTACTTTTAATACTTGTTCAATAACATCTCTAACACAGCCTTTTCCACCTTTTTTTTGTGAAATATAAAGAGATATATTTTGTATTTCTGGTACGGCATTTTTTGGGCATGTAGGCAATCCTACTAATTTCATTACAGGATAATCAGGAATATCATCGCCCATATATAAAACATTTTCAGGCTTGATGTCATAAATGTCTAAATATTCATCTAATTGTTCAATCTTGTTATGAGCTCCCAAATAGATGTCAGTAATGCCTAGCCCTCGTAGGCGTTCTTTTACTGCTTCATTTGTGCCGCCAGAAATGATGCAAACATTAAAGCCCTTTTCTACAGCTGTTTTCATGGCGTAGCCATCTTTAATGTTCATAGAGCGAATCAGTTCTCCATTAGAGAAAATAGTAACTTTACCGTCAGTTAATACGCCATCAACATCAAAAACTAATGTTGTGATTTGTGGCAATATTTCTTTATAACTTTTTTCCATGAGTATTTTGAATAGATTTGGTTAGCAATTTATAGATTTTTTTTTCATCATCCGATAATAATTTAAGATGATTTAAAATTGTTTTTTGATCATTTCTATAGGCGGGACCTGTTTGAATTTTAACAGGGTTATTCGTTGTAATTTTTTTTGCAGATTCTAAAATTAAAGGATGTAAAATTTTAAATGGTATTTTTTTTTGATTGCAAATATCATTACCTATCTTATAGAGATGGTTTACAAAATTATTAGTAAAAACGGCTGAAACATGTAAATATTTTCTTTGTTCAGAATCAATAGGATAAACCTTATTAGAAATTGAGCTTGCTAATTTTTCTAGTAAATACAAGTCATTTTTGTTTCCTGCTTCTATGCAAATCGGGATTTCACTAAAATTGACTTTATGTTTTTTTGAAAAAGTTTGAAGAGGATAAAAGACACCTTTATTCCCTATATTTTGTAATGATTGCAACGGTACACTTCCAGATGTGTGTACTACCAATTTATTTTTTAATTGTAATTGTGATGAAAATGCTGAAATAGCATCATCAGAAATGGCAATAATATATACTTCGGCATCTTCTAAATCATTTAAATTGGTGGTACTATTTATATTTTCATCAATTTGCTTAAGAGATGACCTTTTTCTACCATAGACTTGTTTTAATTCCACATTTTTTGCTTTAGAAAAAGCAGAAATTAAATGAGTTGCTACATTGCCAGTACCAAGTATTATAACTGAAGTCATATTGAGTTTATCAATTTGCAATAAAGTGTTAAATGTACTATTTTCAAAGCAAATTTAAGTATCTTCGCCAGAGTTTATTTTGATATTTTAAAGCACATGAAAAAAATAGTTAACATTCTGTTTTCTACACGTTTAACAGCCGTTTTATTTGTTGTTTTTGCAGCTTCAATGGCTGTCGCCACTTTTATTGAAAATGATTATGGTACACAAGCTTCAAAAGCTTTGGTTTACAATACATGGTGGTTTGAATTAATTATGCTCATCTTTATTATCAATTTTGCAGGTAATATTTTTAGGTATCGGTTATTAAGAAAAGAGAAATTACCAGTATTGGTCTTTCATTTAGCATTTGTTCTAATTATTTTAGGTGCTGGCATAACACGTTATATTAGTTTTGAAGGTAAAATGCCAATAAAAGAAGGTGAGTCAACCAATTTGATGTTGTCTGAAAAAACATATTTAAATGTTTATATGGATAATGGTGAAGATGAAGCTAGAGAAATTGCTCAGCAGTATTATTTTACACCTAAAATATCTAATGATTTTAGATTTATACCTTTAGTGAGTCGTTTTTTTAATTTTCTTAGAGGAGGAAATCACTTTTCTTTAAAAGCTGATTTTAGAGAGAAACCAATAACGATTAATTATATAGATTACCTACCAAATGCTTATGAAAAGTTTGAAATTGATACGCTCAATTCATCTGAAAGTGAAATGTTTTTACATTTTGTAGAGTCGAGTAGTGGTAGTCGACATGATCATTATATTAAAAAAGGAGAGGTAGCTAACGTTCATAATATATTAGTAGCTTATGAAAAGCATACTGAAGGAGCGATTAATATTTATACTGAAAATGATTCATTGAAAATTAAATCACCTTTTACAGGTAATTATATGGTTATGGCTACAAAAGCCCAAGGATCTATTACTAAAGATAGTATTCAAAAGTTTAATTTACGATCGCTTTATACCTTAGGTGAAATGAAATTTGTAGTACCAGAAATTGCTAAAGGTAATTTGGTGCTGACATCTGGCGATAAAGATGAGCACCGTGAAGATAGATTAGAAGTTGAGGTTGTGACTGAAAACACAAAAAAGAATGTTGTTCTTTATGGAAGTCAGTTTGTAATTAATCCATCAAATAAATTTACATTAGATGGTTTTAATTTTAGATTATCCTATGGAGCGAAACAACTAGAATTGCCATTTTCTATAAAATTACGCGATTTTCAATTGGATAGATTTCCAGGGTCAAATAGTCCAAAATCATTTGCAAGTGAGATAACGGTATTAGATGGTGATGAAAATTACGATTATAGAATATTTATGAATAATATTTTAGATCATAAAGGCTATCGTTTTTTTCAATCGAGTTATAATATTACAGAAGCTTATGAAGAAACACATTTGTCTGTAAACCACGACAGTGTGGGTACATGGATAACTTACATCGGTTATGGACTACTTTTTTTAGGAATGATCATCACTTTAATAGTTCAGCAGACAAGATTCTCTAGTTTACGTAAGCAATTAGATAAAGTTAAAAAGAAGAAAGAAGCTCTTTTAGTACTATTAATTGTTTCATCATTAACTTCTTTTGCACAAGATAAAAAACATCGACATCAGGTTTCTACACAACAAATAGATTCTATTTTAAATGTTCAAAAAGTATCTGTTGAACATGCCGAACGTTTTGGTAGTTTGGTTATACAAGTTAATGGCAGAATGAAACCTGTAAATACTTTTGCTTCAGAATTGTTAAGAAAAGTAAGTAAAAAAGATTCTTATAATGGCATGGATGCAAATCAAATTGCTGTTTCTATGGTTACTAACCCTAGAATTTGGTTTTCAGTTCCTTTCATTTATATAAAAAAGGAAAACACCAAAGTCAGAGATTTATTAGGAATACCTAAAGATCAAGAATATGCTCGATTTTCAGATTTGTTTAATGAAAAAGTTGAGTACAAACTAAGTAATGAAGTTGCAAAAGCACATAAAAAAATTATTAAAAGTAAATTTGAGCAAAGTATTCTAGCTATAGATGAAAGAGTAAACTTATTGCATCAAGGAATTATTGGAGGTAGTATTTTTAAATTTTTTCCTTTACAGGGAGATAAAAATAATAAATGGTATTCATATGCAGAGCAGAAGGAGTTTTTTAAAGGAAAAGATTCATTAAATGCTTCTTATTTATTGCCAGTATATTCTGATGCTCTTTTTAAAGCAACTAAAACTAAAGATTATACGAAAGCAGATAAATACTTGAAAATGATTCATGACTATCAGCGTAAGTATGGATATGAGGTAATTCCTTCAGAAAGGAAAGTGAAACTTGAATTGTTTTATAATAAATATGATATTTTTAAAGGACTATTTTGGAAATATATGTTAGCAAGTTTAGTGTTGCTTATTTTTATTATGGTTCAAATTTTTAGCAAATCTAAAATTATTACACTTTTAGTTAAGATAAGTACTATTGTAGTTATCGGACTGTTTATATATCATACTATTGGCTTAGGTATTCGCTGGTATATTTCTGGACATGTACCATGGAGTAATGGTTATGAATCAATGATATATATAGCTTGGGCTACGATGCTTTTTGGATTAATTTTAGGAAAGAAGTCTACACTAACCATTGCGGCAACAACGTTTGTGGTTTCTATGATTTTGATATTTGCCCATATGAATTGGTTGGATCCTGCAATTGGT
>JAMONB010000402.1 GCA_027066745.1 Flavobacteriaceae bacterium | reverse complement strand
TAATATTGTGAAAAAGAAACTGTTTTCTGCGGCGTTATATGTTTAAATAGGTATAATATATTTCTTATGAAAAAAATAGCATTTGGTATTATAGGCACTCTGTTAGTTTTATTTGGCTATAAATACTTCCAACATAAAAATGACGAAAAAGCTGTCTTGTATGAAAACTCAATGTTGATACAAGAACAAATTAAAAATGTCGGCAAACTAATTGTAACCGAAGGTCATTTTAGTGAAGTATTTAACTATAAAAACTCTAAAGAGTTATTTAGTGATTTCTTTATTTCAGAAAAAAGAGCATTAGTCGTTGTTAATGCTGATATTACTATTGCTTATGATTTAAATAAGATTGAATACAATGTTGATCAAGCCACAAAAACACTTCAAATAGTTAGTATTCCTAAAGAAGAAATCTCTATTTATCCTGACATAGAATATTATGATATTCAAGCAGATTATTTTAATCCTTTTGAAGCTAAAGACTATAATAAAATTAAAGAAATTGTAAAAAAATCTTTATTAAAAAAGTTAGAAAATTCTTCGTTAAAAACCAATGCTAAGTTTAGATTGCTAGATGAATTGTCTAAATTTTATATTTTAACTAATTCATTAGGATGGACACTGCTCTATGAAGAAACACCAATTACAGATAAAAAAGTTCTTTTTGAATTGGAATTATAGAACTCAGTAGAGAATGTCTTGCTTTAGACTAAATTTTATTTATATTCTTTTCATTCTAAGACTTTTTTGAAGAAAATCACAAACAAATTTCACGCAAAGGGTGCAAAGAAGATTAAGCGATAAAAAAAATATTTCAATATAAATCTATCTAATAGTTAGTAAACTCAATCCGTCTTTAATCAAATGGCCTATTTTTTTATTCTTGGCCAAAGTTTCAAGATGGTGAATTACCTCAGTTTTAAATTTAGATTTTTCATTATAAACCAGTTCTGCAATCTCTAAAGGCAATAACCAATCATTAGAAAATTCTAATTTCAATGTGTTAAAAATTTTTTCTAAGCTGTCTTTTTCTAGGCTATTATCATCTCTAATTTTCCGAACTTCTTTGTACAGGCCATGTAATCTCCTTTCCTTTGAAGCATAGTTAAATTTATGTGTTTTTTCTTTAGGAGGGTCAAAGGTTAATCCGTAATTTTCTGGATCAGCAACTCCAGAATAAGCAGAGACTACTTCTTGACCTATTGCCATATCATAAATACCCCATTCTGGTTTAAATAAAATTTCATCATGATAAGTTACTGTACAATTTTGAAAAGAAATCAAGATAATTTTACCTTGTAAATTCCTTTTTCCTGTGATGATTTCGCCTTTTACTTGTACGCCACCTTCAAAATTTAAACTCACCGTTCTTCCTTCATAAATTCCATAGGCATCTAAATCGGTTGGTGACATGTCTTCAATAGCAATATTAATTCCCTTTAATTTACCAATTGCAGAACCAAAACCCTCAGAATGGTATTCTTTACCATGCCCTATCAACTCTTTATTTTTATAAGCCAAAGCTGTGGCACCTACGGTTTGAATATAAGCGGTTTTAAAATTTCCATTATCTATTACTCTATTAAAGATACCTGAAATTTGGATACCTGTACTCAACTCTATAGTTCCTAAATTTTTAGAATTTATCAATTGTTGTAATCCATTTAATCCTCCATTTCGCAATCCCATTTTGTTGGCAAACTCTTCTAAAACATAGCTTAAATGTGCAAAATTTGGCGTTACAAACAATTGAGGCTGAGGTTTTGTAATATCAAAATTTACATCTGCAGCTACTATCGAATATGGTGTTTTTTTTACTTTATCACTCATACACCATTTACTTTCCCCTATAGAGGATAATAAGCCTGCTCCATAAATTTTAGGCTTTTCTATTGTACCTATTAATCCGTATTCAACTGTCCACCAATGCAAATTTCTAATTTTTGCCATCTCACTAAGTTCATCCATACTTGCTGAAACTTCAGCAACAATATTCTCTGCTTTAGCAATATTTTTTTTACTGATATTCGGATTTTCCTTTAAGATTGAAAGATGACGTATAGCCTCATACAATTCATAATCTTTTGAAGATGAAATAGCCTTGCTACCTATTTCACCAAATCGTCTTAAATACTCTGCATATTCTGCATTTGCAATAATCGGAGCATGACCAGCTGCTTCATGAATAATATCTGGAGCTGGTGTGTATTCTAGATGGTCTATAGTTCTAATATCCGCAGCAATAACTAACGTATTATATGCCTGAAATTCCATAAAAGCATTCGGTGGTATAAATCCATCTACTGATACCGCTGACCAGCCTAATTCTTTTAAAATTCTATTCATGCCTTGCATTTTAGGAATCTCATCAATTGAAATACCCGCTTTTTCTAAGCCTTCTAAATACGATTTATGAGCTACTTTTGATAAATAATTGACGTTTTTTCGCATCACATAACGCCAAACCGATTGGTTCTGAGCAGTATATTCATCATAGGGTTGTCTGATTACAAAAGATTGTAAATGCTTAGGTAATTTGGCAATTATTTGATTCGATTTAAAATTCATAAAAAATCAAGTTTTACGATACTGTAAAGTTACATCATTTAGACCTTATACCAATTTAAACATATAACGCCGCATAAAACAGCTTCTTTTTCACAATATTATTGTTAAAATAGTGTACCGTAACTATGACTATGCTAAAATATTTTGTCTCAATCTTGCAAAAAATAATAACTGTTTTATTTTACGACATTAAATATTTAAATTGGTATTAAATATTAAATTGACATTGCTTTTTGATTTTTTGTATATTTATGCCGGTAAACAAAATTAAATTATGAGAGGAAGAGGTGGATTAAAAATTAGACTAATAATCGGTGCTGGTATTGTATTATTTTCTTTATTTAAATATTATGCAAACAGAGGTACTAATCCTTATACTGGTAAAAAACAGAGCATTGCACTCACAACTGAAGAAGAAATTGCTATTGGTTTACAAAGTGCTCCTAAGATGGCTCAACAGCATGGTGGCTTATATCCTGATCAGGCTGCACAAGATATGGTTGATAGAGTCGGCAATAAATTGGTAGACAATAGTATTGCTAGAGAAACTCCTTATAAGTATGATTTTCATTTATTGAGAGACCCTAAAACTATCAATGCTTTTGCCTTACCTGGCGGACAAATTTTCATTACCTATGCCCTATTTTCAAAACTTGAAAACGAAGATCAATTGGCAGGGGTTTTAGGTCATGAAATTGGACATGTTGTTGGTAGGCACTCTGCTGAACGTATTGCTAAACAAGGTTTAACTCAAGGTATAATTTCTGGAGTTTTAGTTGGTGGAGGTGATGGCACAGGTCAAATGGCAGCCATGATTGGTAATGTAATCAATATGAAATATGGTAGAGGTGATGAACTTGAAAGTGATGATTTGGGTGTGAAATTTATGATAGAAGCTGGTTATCACCCTGAAGAAATGATTGGTGTTATGAAAATTTTAAAAGCTGCTGCAGGTCCAAATAGAGTGCCTGAAATGCAAAGTACCCATCCTGATCCTGAAAATAGAATTCAAAAAATTAAAGAGGCTATTCAAAAGTATCGGCAATAAAAAATGAATTATGAGAGGTAGAAATTTTAATGCTTTAGGAAGTTTATCTGGACATGCCTCATCAATGATTGGAAGTTTAAAAAATAATTTAAGAAGTAAAGTAAGAGAAAAATTTAATTCTTCAAGTAAAATTACTCCAAAAAAAACTTTTATTGATCCAAAAAAAGCAACACCTGAACAACTTCAAGAAATTAGAGAACGACTTCAAAAAGAAAATAGGAAAAATCTTGTTTTTACTTTAACATTTACCATTGTACTTACCAGTATTTTATTTATCCTATTTAATTATGTAAAATTTTAATTCTCTACAACTTCTTTAGTACCTTTGTAGCTATAATTTTTCACATAAAATGCAAAAAAAAGTAATTTTAATAATTCTTGACGGATGGGGTATTACTCAAAACCCTGAAGTATCAGCTATAGCAAAAGCAAATACGCCTTTTATAGATTCATTATATAAAAAATATCCAAATGCCAGTTTACGTACCGATGGTTTACATGTTGGTTTACCAGAAGGACAAATGGGTAATAGTGAAGTTGGGCATATGAACCTTGGTGCAGGACGTATTGTCTATCAAGATTTAGTGAAAATAAATCTTGCTGTAGCAGATGAAAGTATTGCTCAAGAAACTGCTTTAAAAAACGCTTTACAGTACGCTAAAAATCATTCTAAAAATGTTCATTTTTTAGGTTTAGTTTCAGATGGAGGTGTACATTCTCATACAAGCCATTTAAAAGGTTTAATAAAAGCAGCTAGTGATTTTGGTGTAAAGTCTTATGTTCATGCTTTTACAGATGGTAGAGATGTTGATCCGCATTCAGGTAAAGATTTAATTACTAAATTAAACACCTTTTTAAACACCCATAATGCTCAATTAGCCTCTGTTATTGGCAGGTATTATGCTATGGATAGAGACAAACGTTGGGAGCGTATAAAACTAGCTTACGATGTACTGGTAAATGGTGTGGGTAAAAAAACCCAAGACGCCCCAACATGTATTCAAGAAAGTTATGATAACGATATTAGTGATGAGTTTATAAAACCAATTGTTTTAGTTGATGATGACAATAAACCTGTTACCACTATAAAAGAAGGTGATGTGGTCATTTTCTTCAATTTTAGAACAGATAGGGGGCGAGAATTAACACAGGTATTGTCTCAAGAAGATTTTACTGAACATGGTATGCACAAAATGAATTTACATTATGTAACCATGACAAGTTATGATCGCACCTATAAAAATGTAAACGTTATTTATCCTAAAGAAGACTTAACGAATACCTTGGGAGAGGTTTTAGAACAAAATAATAAAAAGCAAATTAGAATTGCTGAAACAGAAAAATATCCACATGTTACCTTTTTCTTTTCTGGTGGTAGAGAAAAAGAATTTATTGGTGAAAAACGTTTGATGTGTCCTTCACCCAAAGTCGCCACTTACGATTTACAACCCGAAATGAGTGCCAAAGACATTAGAGATGCTATCATCCCTGAACTCAATAAACAAGAGGCTGATTTTATCTGTCTAAATTTTGCAAATACTGATATGGTTGGGCATACAGGTGTTATGGAAGCTGCTATTAAAGCTGCCGAAACTGTTGACTCATGTCTTAAAGATGTTGTAAATGCTGCTCAAAAAAATAACTATACCTGTATCATTATTGCAGACCATGGAAATAGTGAAACGATGATTAATGAAGATGGTTCTCCAAATACAGCACATACCACCAACCCTGTACCAATTATTTTAGTTGATGATGATATTACAGCTATCAAAAGTGGTATCTTAGCAGATATTGCACCAACTGTTATAAAACTATTGGGTATAGAAAAACCTGCTGTTATGGATAGAGAATCTTTAATTTAAAATTAAAAAACAATATGAAAAATACGATTATTTTATTAGCCTTATTGATACTTAGCTCTTATACGTTTGCTCAAAAAAAGGACTCAATTATTATTAAACCTAATCACTTGGAAGGCCTAACTTCAAAATCTGATTTTAAAGTAGCTCCATACAATATTTGGTTTGACAAAAACTATGAAAATTACACTTTAGATACTACTGTGACTAAAGAAATACAAAAATATTTAAAAGGAGTTTCTATAAAAGCATTTATGGGCACTTGGTGTGG
>JAMONB010000401.1 GCA_027066745.1 Flavobacteriaceae bacterium | reverse complement strand
CATTTAAATCCCAACAAGCACCTCCTCCTTTATTGGTTGTATTTTCTACACAAACCAATTTAGATTTTACATAATGTATATCATCAGGACTTATCATTTGTAGCACTTGCTCAGCAGTAAACATGCCTCTAACACCATCAATCAGGGCAGATGTAACTCCTGAATTAACAGCCGCTCCACCACCTTCAAAATTATAAACATGAGCCCATTTATCACAAATCATTTGATCGCCTGGTTGCGTGTGTAGTTTTATAGCAGCCTGATTTGCCATCGTACCAGAAGGAAAAAATAAAGCAGCTTCTTTACCAAAAAGAGTTGCCATTTTTTCTTGTAACTTATTAACTGTTGGGTCTGCATTAAAAACATCATCACCCACCTTAGCATTAAACATAGCTTCTAACATCTCTTTTGTTGGTTGAGTAACCGTATCGCTTAATAAATTTATGTTCATCTATTTAAGTATTAAAAAATTAAGCATAAAACTATAAAATTACAATGACAAATTGATACTTAAAGTTTATTTTTGCTTTGAATGATTACACAAGAAACATTAAAAGATATTTCAAAACGTATAGAAAAGCTTAAAGGTTACTTAAACATAGAGCAAAAACTAATTGAAATTACTAATGAAGAGGAAATTGCTTCTAATCCAGATTTTTGGAACAAGCCTAAAGAAGCTGAAGTTTTAATGAAGGCCATTCGCTTTAAAAAGAAATGGGTTGAAGACTACAATGCTATTATTTTATTAAACGATGATTTATCTGTATTGTATGATTTCTACAAAGAAGATGAAGTTTCTGAACAAGAACTTCTAGAGCAATATGATAAAACCATCCTTTTTTTAGAGGATATTGAGTTTCGTAACATGTTATCTGATGAAGGCGATAGTTTAAGTGCTGTCATACAAATTACTGCTGGAGCAGGAGGAACTGAAAGTTGTGATTGGGCAGAAATGCTGATGCGAATGTATATGATGTGGGCAGAAAAAAGAGGTTATAAAATCAAAGAACTCAACTATCAAGGTGGTGATGTTGCTGGTATAAAAACGGTTACTTTAGAGATTGAAGGTGATTATTCTTTTGGATGGCTAAAAGGTGAAAATGGTGTACATCGATTGGTTAGAATTTCTCCATTTGATAGCAATGCCAAACGACATACCTCATTTGCTTCTGTTTATGTTTATCCACTAGCAGATGATTCTATTGAAATTGACGTTAACCCTGCAGATATAGAAATCACTACTGCCAGATCAAGTGGAGCGGGTGGACAAAATGTAAATAAAGTAGAAACTAAGGTACAACTTACCCATAAACCTACAGGTATTCAAATCTCTTGTTCTAATTCAAGGTCACAACATGAAAATAGAGCTACAGCGTTACAAATGTTAAAATCTCAATTGTACGAAATTGAACTCAAAAAGCAACAAGAAGCTAGAGCAGACATTGAAGCTGGTAAGCTTAAAAATGAATGGGGAAGTCAAATTAGAAACTACGTAATGCATCCTTATAAATTAGTAAAAGACGTTAGAACAGCACATGAAACTGGTAATGTAGATGCTGTAATGAATGGAGAATTAGATGGTTTTTTAAAGGCTTATTTGATGGCTGCTGGGCAAAGAGAGTAAAACAGTGCTCTGTGTCAGTTAATCACACTCTAAACTACTTCTGAGTTCAAATAACTTAACAACAAAACATGACTAAAATAAACACTGTAATATTCGATTTAGGTGGTGTATTGATTGATTGGAATCCTAAATATGTATACCGCAACGTCTTTAATGGAGACGAAGAAAAAGTAAATTGGTTTTTAAACACCATCTGTACAATGGATTGGAATATGGAGCAAGATGCTGGTAGAACATGGCAAGAAGCAATGAATTTACTCATTAAACAACACCCAGAATATAAAGAATGGATTGAAATTTATTACAATCATTGGGAAGATATGCTCGGCGGACCAATACCAGAAACTGTAACTATTCTCAATAATTTAAACACAGCCAACACTTGCAACCTATATGCCTTAACCAATTGGAGTGCTGAAACCTTCCCAATAGCTTTAAAACGTTATAATTTTCTACAACATTTTAAAGGGATTGTAGTTTCTGGAGAAGAAAAAACTAGAAAACCTTTTTCTAAAATCTATGAAATTATTTTAGATCGATATCAAATTACTCCTAAAAAAACAATTTTTATTGATGATAATCTTGACAATATAATCACTGCTGAAAAATTAGGAATTCATGGTATACATTTTAAAAATGCAAGTCAATTAAAACTAGATTTAGAAAAATTTACCCTAATTAAAAAATGAAACTGGCACATTTTCAATGTTATTACACTACCCCAAAATTTTAAGAAAAATATCTTCTTATTTGTATTCTACCAATGCCAACCAAAACTTTTTTAATGTTTAATCTAGGAGTCGATTTTCGATTAAAAAACAGCTGTTTGTCTAGACCACCTAAGTATAAAAAACCAGGTAAAAAACCGATAAAAAAACAGTGTAAATTTGACTGAAATGAAGGTTGATAATTGCATCAATTTCAAGTCCTTTTTTTGTGAAATTTCTTGTAAATCTATTCCGAATTTTTCATCATAACTCACTAGAATTTTCCAACGATAATTATTCGTTGTAATTTGTGAAAAATCACTAAAACATATTGATTTTAATACTAAAAACTCACTATAGATATTTTTTATAGTTGACATGTAAACAATTGTTAACGAGTTATATTATATAACCACTTCAAGTATTGATTTAAGGTTCTGGCTAAGGATTTTATTTTTGAATAAAATGACACTTTTAAGTGTTTTTTTATCAATTTTGGCTGGACGCTCAATAAGAACTGCTGCGTTTCAAAATGATTTATATGTCAATTTAAAGGCGTTCAATTATACGATTTTTATTTCATTTTTTTGTAGGATTTTATGAATGAATTTTAAGTTGTTTTTTACACCTAAATTATCGCTATGAAAACAATAAATTTGTGCATCAATTTTCACCTCTACTCCACTCCTACAAATGACTTTTTTTCAAGTATCATTCTTAACATATGTACTGAATTTTTTTTTGGATCTGTCAAAATTGCATTGCTATTTTTTCTTAAAACTAATGTTAAATCACTATTATAATTTCTATCAGCAAATGCTTCAATTTTTATTTTGATGGTATTTTATGAATCACCAAATTATAAATACAGCCACGAGAAGAAGACGAATTAATGTCTGCTCTAAAAATTTATAATTTCCAATAAAAAGAAAAATAAACGCCCAGAACTGTAAGCCCATAATTTTTATGGTAGCAATAAAATTATTGTAAATAATTACGCTATCAATAATACATTGTTAAAATGGAAATCAATAAAAATTTCTTAAAACCGACTACTCCCAAGGCAGAACATAGAGGTATTTTACCAGTTCTATACCCAGCCAAGCTAGACACAAGCTTTGGTCTTAGTAGCAAAAATCTAAATTTTGTGTTTTACCTCACCTTGAACAGCAAAAAGCAGGTCTGTCCTCTCCCAAAGAAAAGTAAATGAAATGGCTACATGAGGGCGTAACAAAGCCTAGAGGGTATTATTACAGAAACTAAAATGTGATGAAATTACAGGATTTCACCTTTAACTTGACAATAAACAACTCATAATTCACTTATAAAAATGACTGTAATAAAACGTTGACATTTAATATTGATAGTGTTTATACAATTCTATTTTAGATTTGTCAAATTTATGTTTTTCTTCAACTTTCTTCAACTCAACTTTCTCTTTGATATTAAGTAAATAATTAGAAAGTTTATCTAATATTGGGTGTTGATCATTAGTATTTATCTCTATAGTCTCTCCATCAAATAACTCAACAATATAAGTGTATTTTGGCGTGTCGTTATGCTTAGATATTTGCTTCCAATTTTTATCAACATTACGCAATTGACTTCTATTTAAAATCTTTTTTAATTGATAGATATCATTTTTAGATAATTCTCCTTTATAATTACCTTTCTTATCTGCATATTCTTTCCCTTTATAATATACCGTACCATCTACATCAATCTGGACAGACATTGAAGGGCAAGTTCCAAAACAAGTTGAAGAGTGAAAAGTTATTTTTTTAAAATTCACTTTCGACAATAAACTTTCTCTATTATAAAACACATATTGTTTTTCTTTAGAAAAAAGGTTATAATCTAATTTACGATATTCACCTTTCTTCCTCTTTTCTTTTTCTAAAATTGGTACAATCACTAACTTATTCTTCTTAAGTTCTTTGATTTTAAATTCAAACTCTTCCGTTTTAAACTCACCGCCAACGCTATAATTCACTTTAAATGATAATTTTTTATACTCAAGATTAAAAAATACTTTTTGCTTTTTATTATCAAAATTATAAATGACTGACCCATCATCAAACCTAAGATAATCTAAATCTTTATTAATCCATTCTGTTTTGGTCAATAAATCATTTGTACTTGCCTTAGACTGGGCTCTAACAGTTAGCGTTGTCAACAAAGTTAGTGTAAAAAGTATATTTTTCATCGTAGGGGCTGTTGTTAATACTACTCAAACATAATAAGTTAAGTATTAAAAAAACATTTTTATCTTTTTTTTTATTAACAATCACACCTTACTCGATCAGTTTAAGCCATAATCAAAAAGTTTTTTTGACATCAACCCAGCCAGCCCTCTCTATCTAAACTTCTGTATTGGATGGCTTCAGAAATATGATCTGGACTAATATTTTCAGAACCATCTAGGTCAGCTACAGTACGTGAAACCTTTAGAATTCTGTCATACGCTCTAGCCGACAAATTCAAAGCTTCCATTGCAGATTTTAACAAGGTCATAGAGGCCTCATCTAACTTACAATGTTCTCTTATTTGCTTGACATTCATTTGAGCATTATAATGCACAATATTACTATCAGAAAACCTTAGGGTTTGTAATTCTCTTGCTTTTGTTACCCGTTCTCTAATCACCTTACTAGGCTCTCCTTTTCTAGTTTCTGATAGCTTTTCAAAAGGTACGGGTTGCACTTCTATATGAATATCTATCCGATCTAATAAAGGGCCTGAAACCTTGCTTAAATAACGTTGCATTTCAGCTGGCGAAGATGTAACATGACCAGGTGTATCATTAAAATAACCACTCGGACTAGGGTTCATACTTGCCACCAACATAAAACTACTTGGGTAGGTTACTGTGAATTTTGCCCTAGAAATAGTCACTTCTCTATCCTCTAATGGCTGACGCATTACTTCTAGCACCGTTCTTTTAAATTCTGGCAATTCGTCTAAAAACAAAACTCCATTATGTGATAAAGAGATTTCTCCAGGTTGTGGATAAGCACCGCCACCAACCAAAGCGACATCACTAATGGTATGATGTGGCGATCGGAAAGGTCGTTGCCCCATGAGTCCTGAATTTTCTTTTACCCTACCTACTACAGAGTGAATTTTTGTAGTTTCTAAAGCTTCTTGCAAAGTCATGGGTGGTAAAATACTTGGCAACCTTTTTGCTAACATCGTCTTACCAGATCCTGGAGGGCCGATAAGGATAATATTATGTCCGCCAGCGGCAGCAATTTCCATACATCTTTTGATAGACTCTTGCCCTTTTACATCTGAAAAATCAAATTCTGGATTTTCTAAATTATTTTCAAACTCTTTCTTTGTATCAACAACAGTCGGTTCAAGAGTTGAATTGCCTTCAAAAAAGTCAATCACTTCTTTGATATTTTCTACACCATAAACTTGCAAGCCAGTTACA
>JAMONB010000400.1 GCA_027066745.1 Flavobacteriaceae bacterium | reverse complement strand
ATAGCACGTAACACATTATCCATTTCTTTTAGAACTTGATAATCTGAAAATCGTAAAACTGTAATTCCTAATTCATTTAATCTCTTCTCTTTTTTCACATCTTTGTTATACACTTCAAGGAGCTCATGAGAATAACCATCAACTTCAATGGCGAGCATCAATTCATTACAGAAAAAATCAACAATATAATTTTTGCCGATGAAAATCATAACCATAGATTTGTTTCCCCTTTAATTTAAGCCATAAAATAATTTCTGCTTTTGTAGCTTTGTTACGTAATTGTCTTGCTAATTCTTTCAGTTTTGGATTATATGGAATTATTTTTCTCTTTTTCATGTTTTTAAACACTTCTAGCGGAATTGATGATTGCTAATTTTGACCACTTAAAATAAATTAATCACAACCCATAGTCAGAAGATCCTTCAATATTTTGATGTAAAAAATGCAAATCAATATCGGCTAAATTGTCAGAATAGCTATCTAAATTTTCTTTATTATCTAAGATTTTATCAATGGCTAGTATGGCTTCTTTTAGTCGCTTTTGTTTATTGCCTTTTAATAAAATATACGGTCTGTCATGGTCTTTTAAAGCCTTTTCAAAAGCCTTAAACATTTCTAAACGTTGCTCTGGTCTATCTCGCAAATCGTCTGCTTCCCAAGGCGTATCAATATAGGTTAGTAAATACAAATCATAGGTGTTTTCTTTAGCGGCTTTGTCTAAGATAGGATCTACAAAACCACCATAATACTCCTCTGAATAGACTTTGGTTTCTAATAAATCAGTATCGCAAATCAATACTTTATCTGCCTTTTTTGCCAATGTATTTTCCAATTTTATTTGTCCGATAGCAATCGGAATTAAGTCAGAATTCTCACAAGTTTTACGTTCGTTATTCCATTTTTCTTGTAAATAATCACGTGCAAATTCTGGTGCCCAAACGGTATGGTAATGTCTAGCTAGCTGATTAGAAAGTGTAGTTTTACCTGTTGATTCTGGGCCAAATAAAACAACTTTGATAATATTTACGGGCTCTTGTCTAAGTTTTTTTTCCATGTACTATATCCTTGAAATGCTAAAATTAAGAAAATTGTGTATTGAATTCCTGTAAATCCATAACCTTTTACAAAGTATAACGGAATAGAAACGATATTAGTGAGTATCCAAAAATTCCAATTCTCTATTTTTTTTATCGCCATCAACCACATTGCCACAAATGCGGCAGCTGTAGTAAAGGTGTCTAAAAACGGAACGGCAATTCTAAATTTCTCTAAATTGCCAGAAGTTAGATTTGTATAGGCATAGCTGATACTTTCTGTGAAATTTAAATTATTTGGCATCACATTAAAACGGCGGTAAATAAAAATAACAAATATTGAGGCTGCTGCAAATATAGCAAAGGCTATAACTTTTTCTTTTGTAGTCGTTCTAGAAATAGGAATATGCTCTTTTTTTGTAGTATCTATCACTTTTGTCCACATATACCACCCATAAATACTCATAATGGTATAATAAATATTGATAATTAAATCGCCATATAAATTCCATTGCGAAAGCAGATAAATATATATGGTAGTACTGATAATTCCTGTAGGAAAGACCAGTACATTTTCTTTTTTAGCATAAAGCACACTTGCCACACCTAGACCAGCAGCAATAACTTCAAGAATAATATTAATGAATGGTGCTGTGCGGTATGGTTCTAAAAAGAAGTTAATAAATGTGTCCATAGTTTTTAAATAGAATCAAAAAATAAATTATTTTCCTCAAAAGCAGTACCAATAACTACCAAGTCAGCTCCAGCTTCGTAGGCCATTTTTAGTTGTTTTTTAGTTCTGATGCCACCACCTACAATCAAAGGGATAGAAATGTTTTCAGTAACTTTTTTTATGATTTTTTGACTGACCATCTTGGTCGCACCGCTACCAGCTTCTAAATAAATAAGTTGTTTTCCAAGATACATACCTGTAATGGCTGTCTGGCTTATAAGCTCAATATTATCTTGTTCAATAGGTTTTGTTTCGCTTACTTTTTGCACTGCAGTTTCTACACCACCTTCAATTAAAATATAGCCCGTGGGGATAATTTCTAGCGTTGTTTCTAGTAACATAGAAACAGACTTTAACTGTTGTTTAATTAAATATTCTGGATTATCTCCAGAGATTAAAGATAGAAACAGAATAGCATCTGCTGTACCCGTAATTTGTGAAGTATCGCCAGGAAATAAAACAATAGGAATGGTTGTTTTTATTTTCAATTGCTGAACCAATTTTTGAGTATCTCCATGCGATACGGTACTTCCTCCAACAAAAATTAAATCTGCATGATTTTTAATTTTTTGGATAATAGTGTCAGTTTCACCCAAATTTACTTTATCAGGGTCTAACAAAAGAGCCAATAATTTTTTGCCTTCTTTTTTTGAATCGATGATATGTTGGAGAATGGGTTTAGACATTAGGATAGTAATTGTTCATCAACACTTTTAGTTATTTCACTTTTGATAGTTCCTGTATGTGCAGTAGCCTTATTTTCTATCAGCATAATCTTACATTCTTCTATTGAAGACACGCGGTGATTAATTCCTTTTTTTACAATAAAAAGATCTCCTTTATGCATTGTAAAAGGTTCATTTTCTTCAATTTCAAATAAAAGACTTCCTTCAATAATATAAAAAAGTTCATCTTCATCTTTATGATTGTGCCAAGGCACTTTTTCGCCTTTAATAATGGCAACTTTTACATAAACATCATTCACTTCACCAATTATTTTAGGTGAAAAATAGTCGCTTACAGTATCAACTTTTTTTCTGAGGTTCATTTTTTTTATTTTTTAAATGGATAAGCATAAACTAAGGTGAAATCTTCCAATTGTTCAAAGAAAATATGATATTTTTTATTCCAATCTGTAGCTTTTATCCATCCTGTGGTTTCTTTATCTTTTAATGTAAAGGTGTCAATAGGGATATCTTTTTTAAAGGATAATCCGCCATAAAGGTAAATTTTATATAAAGATTCTTTTGCTCCCCAAATTACAGTGAGTTGCTCTACTAAATTTTTATTTACTAAAAACTTCTGTTCACTACCTGTAAATTTATGAGCAATACGTTTTATTTTCTCTCTATTTTTTTCAATATCTATACCAATTTCATCATCGCTAATAATAATCCCAGAAAAGGTATACGAATGTGTTATGGATATATGTTTTCCATCTTTTAAATGTGGTTTACCGTTATCATTATAATATAAATCAGCATCTGTGTAGCCAGCTTCTTTTAATAAATGACGAACACTTAGAAATCCACGTTGGTGTAATTCTGACCGCATCCCGTTAAGGCGATTTGAACAATTTTCTGTTAAAAAAACGGTATTTAACTCATCAAAAGACTCTGTAATATGCCAAACATAAACAGTAGTATTTTTTTTAGGATGTATAGTTTTATAGATAGGCATTAATTTCTCAACAGTATTTTGTATTTTTGCGGTCTAAAATACAAAGATAAGAATATGAGCACAAAAACGACACCTTATGTACCTTTCAAAGTAAAAGATATTTCTTTGGCTGACTGGGGAAGAAAAGAAATTGAATTGGCTGAAGCTGAAATGCCAGGTTTGATGAGCCTTCGTAAAGAATATAAAGATGAGCAACCTTTAAAAGGTGCACGTATTGCTGGTTGTCTACATATGACAATACAAACAGCAGTTTTGATTGAAACATTAACGGCTTTGGGTGCTGAGGTAACTTGGAGTTCATGTAATATTTTCTCTACGCAAGATCAAGCAGCTGCGGCCATTGCAGCTACAGGAGTGCCAGTTTATGCTTGGAAAGGGATGAATGAAGAAGAATTTGACTGGTGTATTGAGCAAACCATCTTTTTTGGAGAAGATAAAAAACCACTAAATCTAATTTTAGATGATGGTGGAGATTTAACCAATATGGTTTTAGACCGTTATCCAGAATTAGCAGCAGGAATTAACGGATTAAGTGAAGAGACTACAACTGGAGTTCATCGTTTATACGATAGAGTAAAAGCAGGAACTTTGCCAATGCCAGCAATTAATGTAAACGATTCAGTTACAAAATCTAAATTTGATAATAAATACGGTTGTAGAGAATCGGCAGTTGATGCAATTAAAAGAGCAACCGATTTAATGATAGCGGGTAAACGTGTAACAGTTTGTGGTTATGGTGATGTTGGTAAAGGTACAGCAGCTTCTTTTCAAGGAGCAGGAGCGATAGTAACGGTTACAGAAATCGATCCTATTTGTGCTTTACAAGCTGCAATGGACGGATTTGAAGTAAAAAAATTGGAAACCGTTATTGGGAATACTGATATTGTAATTACAACTACAGGAAATAAAGATATTGTACAAGAACGTCATTTTAGAGCCTTAAAAGACAAAGCAATTGTATGTAATATTGGTCATTTTGACAATGAAATAGATATGGCTTGGCTAAATGATAATTATGGAGATACCAAAGTTGTTATTAAACCACAAGTTGATAAATATACTATTAATGGGAAAGAGGTAATTATTTTGGCTGAAGGACGCTTAGTAAATTTAGGCTGTGCTACTGGGCATCCTAGTTTTGTAATGAGTAATTCATTTACAAACCAAACCTTAGCTCAAATTGAATTGTGGACAAACCGTGATGCGTATGAAAATGAAGTCTATATGTTACCTAAACATTTAGATGAAAAAGTAGCAAAATTACATTTAGAAAAGGTTGGTATTGAATTGACAGAATTACGTGAAGATCAAGCAGCTTATATTGGTGTAACAGTAGATGGTCCTTATAAACCAGAACATTATAGATATTAAACGAAGATTTAAATAACTCGTGAATTTTCACGAGTTATTTTTTACCTCTATATAAGATTGAATAATTTAACTATCTTTACATAAAGCGAATCACATGAAAAATATTTTAGTTCCCATAGGCTCTAATTCAAATGCTATTAATACATTACAATATGCTATTGACTTTGTAGAAGGTAGTAAAGCTAAAATATATATTATTAATGTTTATGGAGTGGCTAAAGCAGCTAGTTCTATGAAAAATATTGATGCTATTTTAGAAAAAGATAGTGAGAAGGAATTAAAAACTGTTTTAAAAAGGGTAGATAATAAAGGAGTAGAAATAATTTCTAAATCAATTAAAGGAAATATTACAGGTAGTATAGAACGGATAGCTAAACAATTAGATGTTGATTTGATTATTTCTTCTGCGAAAAGTAATTCTACTGATGAAACGGTTTTTTTAGGGAAGATATCAGGAGGTTTGATAAAACAGACTAATTTACCAGTACTAGTCGTGCCAAAAGAGTATCATTTTAAGCCAATTTCTAAAATATTAATGGCAATTAAATCAGGAACAATTTCTTCTTCTGAGGTGTTAAAACCTTTAAAAAAAATATTGAATAAATTTGAAGCTAATTTAAACTTGTTAAGAGTAATTACGCCAAAGTCACGTAAAGATGATACAGATTTAAATACGGAACTAAACGCACTTGTGTCAAGTTCAACTACGACTGAAAATGGTACTATTTTTCAAGGAGTATTAGAACACTTACATGATTCTAACCCTGATTTATTATGTGTTATCAGACGTAAAAGAGGGTTTTTTAAACGTCTTTGGGAAAAAGATAAAGTCTATAAAAAAGATTTTCAAAGCAAAGTGCCTTTACTAATTTTAAAAGGAGCTTTTTAAGATTTTGGGGGATTAGCTCAGTTGGCTAGAGCGTTTGGCTGGCAGCCAAAAGGTCATCGGTTCGACTCCGATATTCTCCACAAAAGTGGTAAATAA
>JAMONB010000399.1 GCA_027066745.1 Flavobacteriaceae bacterium | reverse complement strand
AAATAAGGATGAAATTGCACCTACATAAGCTACAATATTCAAGGCAAATCCATCTTCTACAAAATAGAAAGCAGGAAATAATCGTGCAACTAAATAGACCCCAGCAACGACCATAGTTGCGGCATGAATCAATGCTGATACTGGGGTTGGACCTTCCATGGCATCGGGCAACCAAATATGGAATGGTAACATGGCAGATTTCCCTGCACCTCCCATAAAAATTAAAAGTAAGCCCCAAGTAAAGACAGATAAGCCCATAAAAGAAGTTGATGCCCAATTGGTAATCATAAAGCCTTCAGGATTGTTCAATTCTGCAAAATCAAAAGTACCCGAATAATAACTCACCACTAAAATACCTATTAAAAACCCTAGGTCTGCAAAACGGGTGACAATAAATGCTTTTTTTGCTGCAGCTACAGCTGATGGTTTGGTATAATAATAACCTATCAATAAGAATGAGGATGCACCCACCAATTCCCAAAAAATATAAATCTGAAATAGGTTTGTAGCCAACACCAAGCCTAACATAGAAAAGCTAAATAAGGCCAAATAGGCGAAAAAACGAGTATAGCCATCATCACCTTTCATATATCCTCTACTGTACAAATGAACCATAAAGGAAATTGTAGTGACCACCACAAGCATCATTACAGAAATAGGATCTATTAAAACACCCATATCAATATGAAGTTTATCGCTAAAAGCTAACCATGTTTGTTTGTAAACAATGGTTTGATAGACGCCATTTGCTTTGCCTTCAATATAATAGTGGTACGCTGTATAGAGTGATAATGCAAAAGAGATTCCTAAACCTAATGAACCTATCCATCCAGAAATTGAAGGTGGAATTTTTTTACTAAAGAATCCCAATAGCAAGAATAATGCTAAGGGAATTAGTGGAATTGCTATGACATAACTATAGTCCATTTTTGATAATCTATTTTTTGTGGATTCCTGCCTTCGCAGGAATGACAATCATTTAAATTCTAGAAGAACATTCTGTTCTCATCTTCTGTCTTCGAACTCATTAATATTTCATAATTTCTGTATCTTTTACCTCAACTGAGCTTACCAGTTTATATAAATTAATAATGATAGCAATGGCTAATGCCGTTTCTGCTGCAGCCAATGCTATGATAAAAATCGAAAAAATTGCACCTTGTAAAAAATCAGGATACAAGTACGTGTTTATGATTACAAAATTTATGGCAGCAGCATTTAATATCAATTCAATAGACATCAATACCATGATTAAATTTTCTCTGGTAAAGAATCCATAAATTCCTATAAAAAATAGGATACTTGATAGTGATAGTACTTCGTATATGTTGATACCTTCAATCATTATTAGTTTATTTTTCTCTATTCTCTATTCTCTATTCTCTATTCTCTATTCTCTATTTCACCTTCTTTCAATCCTAATTTCTTTCCTTTAGCAATAACAATAGCTCCAATCATTACAGCCAATAGTAAGATACTAATTACTTCAAAAGGTAATATATAGCCGCCATCTTCATAACTCAATAATTTTCTACCTATTTCTTCAACTTCAATAGATTGATATGAGTTAGCCGTTTTAAATGGATAAGTGAGTATTGCCCAAAGTGTAATACCTAAGCCAACGGCACTTAGAATGCCAGCACTAATTTTTTTCTTTAAAGGAGTCACTTCCAATTCCAATTCAACATGGTGAATAAGCAGTACAGAAAATATAAATAAGACGACTACACCACCACCATAAACAACAATTTGTATGGCACCTAAAAAGCTATAGTCAATTAAGAAATAGATTCCTGAAATACCAATTAAAACAAATAAAAGATACATTACAGCTCTTAAAACTTTACGACTTGAGACCGTTGCAATAGCAAAAACAATCATCAAAACAGCTATGATGTAAAATAGTATTCTTTCCATAATTAATCTTCAATTCCGTCTTTAACTTTAGACCCGGGTTGATTTAATACTTTGGTTAATTGAGTTCTGTCGTATACTGAATTTTCAAAATTTTGTGCCCAAACGATCGCATCAGTTGGACAAGCCTCTATGCACAATCCACACATGGTACACATCGATAAATGATAGATATGTTGATCTATCTTTTTTTTCTTTTTACCTGTTTCTTCAACAATAGCTCTATCCCAAATAATTTCTATACTACCATTAGGGCAGGCAATCTCACATTTCTGACAACCAGTACATTGATGTTCATTATTTTCATCATGAGGCATAACAACTTCACCACGAAAACGATCAAACATTTTTAGTGTTTCTCGGTTGTCAGGATATTGCTGTGTTAGTGTTCCTTTTCTAGCATTTAGAAAATAGCCACCTGTCACTCGCATACCTGTAAGGAGTGTTTTTATTCCGTTGTATATGTCAGAAAAATAACTCATCGTTTTAAATTCCAATTTTCAAATCCCAAATCCCAAAAAATTACTTTTGTTCTAGTTGATATTTGGTATTTGTTTTTTGATGCTTGCATTATAATATCCAGTTTAACCAAATTACAATTGCCATAAATACGATATTCACTAAATTTATGGGTAATAAATATTTCCATTCTAATGTTAGTAATTGATCTACTCTCAAGCGTGGAAACGTCCAACGAAACCACATCATTAAAAATATAATGAGCAATACTTTTATAAAAAACCAAAACACTTCAGGAAACCAAGTAATGCCTTCTGTAATTCCAAATGGAGATAGCCATCCGCCAAAAAATAAGACAACCGCTATGGATGCTATGATAAACATATTGATAAATTCTGCTAAAAAGAAATAGGCAAATTTCATCCCAGAGTATTCTGTATGAAAACCAGCACCCAATTCAGATTCAGCTTCAACCAAATCAAAAGGAGCTCTATTGGTCTCGGCAGTTCCTGCAATCATAAAAATCATAAAAGCAATAATGGCTGGAATATGTCCTTGCCAAATAAGCCATCCTCCCGTGCGTTGAATTTCAATAATTTCTGACAATTGTAATGACCCTGTAAGTAAAACCATGGTTAGAATTGACAATCCTACTGAAAGTTCGTAACTTATGGTTTGTAAGCCACTACGCATCGCACCAATTAAGGCATATTTATTATTACTTGCCCATCCTCCCACTAAAATTCCGATAACTCCAATAGAGGATATTGCCAATAAAAAGAACATTCCTATATTAATATCAAAGGCTTGTAACTGCTTAGAAAAAGGAAAAATAGTCATCGCTAATAATGCGGTGACAATTACAAAATAGGGTGCTAAATTGTATAAAAATTTATCTACTCTATCCGTACTGGTTAGCTCTTTAGAAACTAATTTTAAAGCATCTGCCATGGTTTGGAAAATTCCAAATGGGCCAACACGGTTTGGTCCTAACCTTAATTGAAACCAAGCAGCAACCTTACGTTCTAACAATACCAAATACAACCCAGCAATAGCAAATAGGGCAAGATACGCGACTGCTATAAGTACCATTTCAGTTATACTAGCTATCCCTTCGGGTAGTATTGAAAAAAGCCAATCGTGTATTGATTTAGTCATGATATTTCAAATTCCAAATTCCAAAAATTAAATTCCAAAAAGGATTCTTTTTAAATATTTTGCAAAAAATTTAATTTTTTTAAATTATTAACTTAATTTATTTAATATCGCTGAAAGAATTTTTTTCAATTCTAAAGCTTCATTTATTAATCTATTACTTTCTTTTTTATCAATATTTTAATTCTATTTTTCTCTCTTCTCTCTCTTCTTTTTTTCTATTTGTCCCGAAGCTTCGGGATTGGAATTTCTACCCTATCGATCAATATCTGGTACCACAATATCAATAGTAGACATAATGGCTACCAAATCACCTATTTTATAACCTTTTGCTATTTTATTTAAAACGGAAAGGTTCGAAAAACCTGGAGATCTAAATTTTAATCGGTATGGGTTTTTAGTACCTGTACTATTAACATACACGCCCAATTCACCTCTTGCTGTTTCAACACGTTGGTAAAACTCTCCTTTGGGTAATTTAATCACTGCTTTTGTTTGTACTTTAATATCTCCTTCAGGGATATTATCTATAAGTTGTTCAATTATTGATAATGATTCCCATAATTCTTGAATGCGTACTTTATATCTGGATAGACTATCGCCTTCAGTAAACAACACCTCATTAAAATTCACTTGATCATAGGCACTATATGAATGAATTTTTCGAATATCACATGAGACTCCAGAAGCTCTTGCTACTGGACCAGAAGCACCGAATGAAATGGCATCTTCTTTTGTTAAAATTCCTATACCTTTTGTTCTTTTTTGGAAAATTACATTTCCTGTTAGTAGACGATCATATTCAGGAATCTTCGTCTTAAAATGTGTGATAAAATCCTTAACACGTTTTACAAAATTAGGATGAATATCAAACATTAATCCACCAGGAATATTATAATTCATTGTCAAGCGAGCACCACAGGTTTCTTCAAAAATATCGTTAATCATTTCACGATCTCTAAAAGCGTAAAAATAAGTAGTTAATGCTCCAACATCCATACCCATAACACCCCACCATAAACAATGAGAAGCTATTCTAGTTAATTCTGCAATAATGGTTCTGATTACTTTTACACGTTCAGGAACTTCTATTTCAAGTCCTTTTTCAACAACAAGGCAGACTGCTTCATTATTGATATGAGAGGAGAGATAATCCATTCTGTCGGTAAGGTGAACGATTTGCTGATAGCTATCACGCTCACACATTTTTTCGATAGAGCGATGAATATAACCTAAATCTGGCTCAATATTCCTGATAATTTCTCCATCAATAGTTAAGATTAATCGTAAAACACCATGTGTTGCAGGATGCTGAGGTCCCATATTAATGAAGTATTCCTCAGTTTTGAAATTGGATTTTATGATTTGGTCTTTTGACATTTATTATTTTTCTCTATTCTCTATTCTCTTCAGAACTTTATTTTATCACCATATTTACTTCATCAACATAATCTTTACGTAATGGATATCCTTCCCATTCTGCTGGTAAAAACAAGCGTTTTAGATTCGGATGGTTATTGAATTTTATTCCAAAAAAATCAAACACTTCCATTTCATGAAACTCGGCGGTTAACCAGATATCTGAAACCGTATCTACTATTGGATTTTCTCTATCTGAAATTTTAACTTTCACTACAATGTTATGCCGAAATGTAGTTGATTCTAAATGATAGATAACACCTAATGCTGAACCCCAATCTATACCTGTAAGACAAAATAAATAGTCGAATTTTAAGTCGGTATTTGCTTTTAATTGTTCACAAATAGTATACAATTCCTCTTTTGGAACGATGACATTTAAAAACTCAGATTCTTCCTCAGTAAATTCCAATTTATCTGACCAACTAGCTATGATGTGTTGTATTTCTTGGTTTGTCATTTTATTTAAGCCCATCCTAACCTTCCCAAAGGGAAGGAACTTTTTAGCGTTTTGTATTTTATCTATATTAGTACTTTCCTCTAACTATCGTTGTATAATTATTTCTCTATTCTTTTCTTTCTTCAAGCAGACTGAATACTGCTCATTGTCATTAACCTAAAGCCCTTCATCAAATCCATCAATAGGATTTTTTTTATGTTTCATATTTTCAGTTCGTATTTTTTCTTGTAACATAATCATCCCTTCTAATAGAGCTTCTGGTCTTGGCGGACAGCCAGGCACATACACATCAACCGGAATTACATGATCTGCTCCTTTAACCACAGAATACGAATTGTAAAAGAAAGGCCCTCCAGAAATGGCACAAGCACCCATGGCAATAACATATTTTGGTTCA
>JAMONB010000398.1 GCA_027066745.1 Flavobacteriaceae bacterium | reverse complement strand
TTCCGTTTTTTGTATTTTTTGGAGCTATCGCCCAAGCATTTGATCCTTTTTCCCATCGTTGTCCTTTATTAAATTCTTTATCGGCCAAAAATTCATAGTAAACACCTCTTAAAATATGTGCATAAACATCGACAGGTTTTACAGGTAAAACAACTTTGTATTTTTCATCAATCTTTGTCGGATTTTCTTTTACATAATCATTAATACCTTCTGTATAAGCTTCAATTAATAATTTTTCTTTTGCAGTTAAATTTGCATAGGTTTTTTCTGCAGTTGACGGTAAATTCATTAAAAGTAACATTTGATCCCTTTTGTAATTGGTACCCCAATATTCTGCTGACTTACCTCTAGATTCACCATAAATTCTTAAAATAAGATTCCCGTGGTTTTTCATTTGAGCCCATCCGAAGGCTTTATGCAGACTATATTCATCAGAAGCAAAAATATGTGGCACCCCATAAGTATCCCATAAAATTTCAGTCTCACTAGTTGATTTTTGTTGGCAAAAGCTCATTATTGAACTTAAGGCTAAAAGGAAAAAAACTTTTTTCATATGTTATATTTTTAATTAGTTGAATTTCATATAAATGTCATTCAGAACGGAACATAGTGGAGTGAAGAATCTTTTCTTGAGATTCTTCGTTTCACTCTGAATGACATACGTTTTTAAAAATTGTCATTGACATTAAAACCGATTGTCACCATCTAATAAGTCACCAATACCACCTAAAAGGCTGCCTTCTCCTTTGCTTCTTCCTCCAGATCTTGGCAATGAAGCAACAATTCTACCTGCCAACCTACTAAAAGGTAGCGATTGAATGAAAACGGTTCCAGGTCCTTGTAATGATGCGAAAAATAACCCTTCGCCACCAAAAATGGTGTTTTTAATGCCACCAACAAATTCAATATCGTAGTTTACGGTTTGGCTAAAACCAACAATGCATCCTGTGTCAACCTTAAGAATTTCACCAGCTTGTAATTCTTTTTTTGCAATGGTTCCACCAGCATGCATAAAGGCCATGCCATCACCTTCTAGTTTTTGCATGATAAAGCCTTCTCCACCAAAGAGACCTCTTCCTAATTTTTTTGAGAATTCAATACCTATAGAAACACCTTTGGCAGCACATAGAAAAGCGTCTTTCTGGCAAATAAATTTTCCGTTAAAATGGGTAAGATCAATAGGAATAATTTTTCCTGGATAGGGAGAAGCAAATGACACTTTTTTTTTGCCTTGATCGTTATTTAAAAAGGCAGTCATAAATAGACTTTCACCAGTTAATAAACGTTTACCTGCCGAAAAAAGTTTTCCTAAAACACCTTGTGTTTGTCCTGAACCATCACCAAAAATAGTATCCATTTGTATACCATTATCCATCATCATAAAACTACCAGCTTCTGCGACTACTGCTTCTTGAGGATCTAATTCGATCTCTACAAATTGCATTTCTTCTCCGTAAATTTTGTAATCTATTTCGTGTGATGTCATCTATAAATTGTTTTAAAGGGGGTACCTATTAGTTAAACTTTATTAGAGATTGTTACAATTAATTTTTTTTTTGACTAAAGACTAATAGCTTGTTCAACTGCATTTCCAAATAAATCTTCAAGGCTAATCCCTGCTTCGGCTACTTGTTGAGGTAAAAGACTACCAGAGGCTAAACCTGGCACGGTATTCATTTCTAAAAAATGAGGTTCATCATCAATAAAAATATATTCTGAACGAGAAAATCCACTCATATTTAATATTTTATATACTTTTTTAGCGGTAGCAATAGCGTTTTCTTCTTGTGTTTTAGAGATTCTGGCAGGTGTTATTTCCTGACTTTTACCTTCGTATTTTGCTTCATAATCAAAAAAGTCATTTTCAGAGACGATTTCGGTTATTGGTAATACTTTTAATTTTTTTTGATATTCAATTACACCAACAGAAATTTCAGTACCGTCTAGAAAGCCTTCAATTAAAATTTTATTATCCTCAGTAAAAGCTTTTTCAATTGCAGGTATAATTTGTTCTTTTTTTGATGCTTTAGAAATTCCGAAACTAGAACCTGCTCTACTTGGTTTTATAAAGCAAGGTAATCCTATTTTTGAAATAATTTCACCTTCATTTATTTTATCTCCTTTAAAAACGCATATTGAAGGGGCTGCTTTAATACCAAAAGATTTAATTAAAGATAGCGTGTCATATTTATCAAAGGTCAATGCCATTTGATAAAAAGGAGCAGAGGTATGTGGTATGCCTAGTAACTCAAAATAGGCTAATATAGTTCCGTCTTCGCCAGGATGCCCATGTATGGCATTAAAAACACAGTCGAAAGTTATTTTTTCATCAGAAATTTTAGTGGAAAAATCATGCTTGTTAATTGGGTATTCATTATCAGCATCATCAAGTACAACCCATTTGTCTTTTAAAATATGAACTCTATACGGATGGTAGATTTTACGGCTTAAATGTTGATAAGCAACCGCTCCGCTTTTTAAAGAAATTTCAACTTCAGAGGAATACCCTCCCATGATAATAGCTATGTTTTTCATTTTACTTTTTTGGATGATAAACAAAAGTATCAAAAAAATAGATAGCTTTTTTGTTTTTTACGTAAGTTTGTAATTGTTAAATTAATAAGATTTATGCAAATTATAGAGTATTTAAAAAGTAAAATTTTTATTAGAACAATAATCTTGATGGCTGTTATAGTCATTGCGAGTGTTTTTATTTTAAAAATGTTGTTGAGTTATACCACCAATCACGATCAAAAAATTACCGTACCTGATTTGTCAAAAATGACATTAGTTGAAGCAGAAAAAACATTAAAAAACCTTGATTTAAATTTTAAAGTTCAAGATTCTGCAAGTTTTAATCCTGAGTACCCTCCAAATTCTATTATAGATCAAGTGCCAGAACCGGGTGATTTCGTTAAAGAAAATAGAAAAATTTATTTAACTACAAATCCTTCTGGGTATCGAAAAATGGCAATTCCAGATGTGTTAAATAAAACCAAACGTCAAGTAGAAACACATTTAAAATCTATTGGTTTTAAAATTGGAAAGTATCAATTTGTGCCAGATATTGGTAAAAATGTTGTTCGTAAAATGAAATACAAAGGTAAAGTCTTGAAAAAAGGTGATTTGATTCCTAAAAATTCTGTAATTGATTTAGTGTTGGGTGACGGTAGCCTATAACACTAAGCCATAATAATTTGTAATATGACTGATGAAGCTTTAGCGTCTGATCAAGATAATTTATACGAACATCATAATTTTACTGCTTCTGAAGGGCAAGAGCCTTTGCGGGTAGATAAATTTTTAATGAACTTTATTGAAAATGCTACACGGAATAAAATTCAACAAGCAATAAAATCTGGGAATGTATTGGTAAATGATAAAGTAGTCAAAGCCAATCATAAAGTAAAGCCTTATGATAAGGTTAGAGTCTTATTGTCACATCCACCACATGAAAATTTATTGGTAGCAGAAAATATTCCTTTAGACATTGTTTATGAAGATGATCAGGTATTGGTGGTCAATAAACCTGCAGGAATGGTGGTACATCCTGGACACGGAAATTACAGTGGCACTTTAGTAAATGGCTTAATTTATCATATAGAAAATTTACCTACAAATTCTAATGAGCGTCCAGGATTGGTGCATAGAATTGATAAAGATACTAGTGGTTTGTTGGTGGTTGCAAAAACGGAGCAAGCTATGAGTTATTTGGCAAATCAGTTTTTTGATAGAACGACAGATAGGCTGTACAATGCATTGGTTTGGGGTAATATGGAGGAAGATGAAGGGGTTATTGAAGGTAATATTGGTAGAAGCTTTAAAAACCGATTGCAAATGGATGTTTTTCCTGAAGGGAATTATGGCAAGCATGCAATTACACATTATAAAGTATTGGAACGTTTTAGTTATGTTACGCTGGTAGAATGTAAATTAGAAACAGGTAGAACTCATCAAATTAGAGCTCATTTTAAGCATATAGGGCATACGTTGTTTAATGACGAACGTTATGGAGGTGAACGCATTTTGAAAGGAACTACTTTTACCAAATACAAACAGTTTGTTGATAATTGTTTTAAAGTATTACCAAGACAGGCTTTACATGCCAAGACCTTAGGTTTTGAGCATCCAACAACTAAAAAATGGATGCAATTTGATTCTGAAATGCCTGAAGATATGCAACAAGCTATTGAAAAATGGAGGAATTATACAGTGCATCAGAAAGAGTAGCTTGATTTGACACAATAATTTTAGATTCGCACTTTTATTGCTGTAACTTATTTTTTAGATTTTGTAGCTGCTTTACTTTATAATCCCAAGTTGTTTTTGATAACTTAAAAAATCATAATAATCTTTTTGGAAAATTAATTTTCCTTTCTCATTTATTGATGTTGTACTTATTCCTTTAATTTCAAACTTCTTATTTTCTATTTTTAAATCTCCCCAATTTCCAGAAAATACTCCACCATAAATCCATTCATAAGTTATGGTGTTTCCACTAATAAAACTATCTCCACTTTTTACCCAATACATATTTTTTACATTATTCAGAAAAGCATCTGTAATTGCTTTTCCTACTTGCTCTTTTCCTTTTGTTGTGTAATCAGAGGGCAAATCATACCATTCAACGTTCTCTGCATAAAATGTTTCTATTTTATTTTTATCGTGCTCTGCCCAGGCATTCATATATTCAGTTAGTATTTTTTCAATATTAAAAGTAGTGTTCTCAGTTTTATTTGACTTAATGTCCTCTTGCTTATTCGTTATATTTGCACAAGAGTTTATTATAATTATTAAGATATATAATTTTAATATTTTCATCATTCTATAATTTTTATAATGCAAAGCAAAGTAAGAGATATTAAGAATAATAAATCTTGACAAAAGGCAAGAAATTATTTAGAATATATTTTTTTTCTAACTCTGCTCAATGTGCTGTCTGTCATGCCTAAGAATGATGCAATATACTTTAAAGGAACTTTATTTAGCAAACTAGTTTTACTTGATGAAAAGGTTTTATATCTTTCAATAGTTGTCATATGAATATTAGAGAAGATATTTTTTTTCAGATCGACTAATATCTCTTCATATACTAATTTTATAAAAATATGAAAATTTGGAATTCTTTTATAAATTTCTTGTAAATTTATAAAAGAAATAAACTGGACTTTTGTGTTTTCAAGACATTGAATATATTCTTGGGAAGGCTGTTCATTTATAAAGCTAAGAATTTCAGTTATTATGTCATTGTCAGTTGAAAGCCAATTTGTCATTTCAATCCCTTTTGTATTAATATTGAAGATTCTAAAAGTTCCATATTCTATATAACCAATCATTGAACAAACTTGTCCTGGTTGAATAAAAAAATCATTTTTTAAGTATATTTTTTCTTCTATTATTTCATTTAAAAATTTTTCTTCACTTTGATTTAGATTAATTTTCTTTTTTACATTTTCTATAAATATATTCATCTATTTGTATCTATTTTTTAATTAACTAAAATAAAAAACGCTTTTTAAAATTGAACACTAATTTAGTGACTTATTTATAATGTTTATTAATTTATTAGGTTTTTTTACAAGATTACTTGACTTGTTTTTATGAATTTTTTAGTTACAATTGTTGGTATAAAAGCTTGTCAAGATTTACAATTGTGTTATTTCAATCAAATCAGTTGAAAAAATATTACTTTCTGTTCTCGTTGTAGATAGTATAAATAATTTTTCGTTTATAAGTTCTATTGCAGTTTTGTCTAAATTATGATTATTTCTGATGACCTCCTATTAATATGATTACGATTAATA
>JAMONB010000397.1 GCA_027066745.1 Flavobacteriaceae bacterium | reverse complement strand
AATTTTATCATTTATTTTTGGGGTATCTTTTAGTGCTTGTTCCGCCTTAGCAAAGCCAATACCACCTGCTTGCATAATTACCTTGTCATAGCCTAGTTTTCTAGAACCTTCATCATGTTCAAAAGTGAGCACTGAGCCACAGATTAATGGCTGTCCGAATTTATTACCAAAATCAGAAGCACCATTTGAAGCTTTAATTAAAATATCAATTGGAGTTTGATACAGCCATTTACGAGCTGGCATTCCATTTTCCCAATTTTTATTCTCTTTTTCTAGCCGAGAGTAAGAAGTCATATATACCGCAGTACCTGCTAAAGGTAAAGAACCTTTTCCGCCAGCTAATCTATCACGAATTTCGCCGCCAGAACCCGTAGCTGCACCGTTAAAAGGCTCTACGGTGGTAGGAAAATTATGTGTTTCTGCTTTTAATGAAATAACAGCGTTAAAATCTTTTACTTCATAAAAATCAGGTTTGTCTGCACTTTTAGGGGCGAATTGTTCTACAGTTGGGCCTTTGATAAAAGCGACATTGTCTTTGTAGGCAGAAACAATTCCATTAGGGTTTTTGGCTGCCGTTTCTTTTATTAATTTAAATAGAGAAGTTGGCATTTCTTTACCGTCTATACTAAAAGTACCATTAAAAATTTTATGTCTACAGTGTTCACTATTTACTTGTGAGAAACCAAATACTTCAGAGTCGGTTAGTGGTCTGCCTATTTTTTTAGAAACACGAACTAAATAGGCTATTTCTTCATTGTTTAAAGCAAGTCCTTCTTGCTGATTGTATGCAGAAATATCATTAATATCTAAAATGGCTTCAGGTTGCATATCAATCGTAAAAATTTCTTGATCCAAGCCATTGTACTTTTGAGAAATCATAGGGTCAAAATCAGAAAAATCTTCGGGAATAGCGGTGAATTTTTCAATTCTAAGAATGCCTTGAATATCCATATTTTGGGTAATTTCTACAGCATTGGTACTCCAGGGCGTAATCATGGCTGAACGTGGACCAACAAAAAAGGCATCAAGAGATGCCGTATTTAGTTTAGGAGTTTCTCCAAAGAGCCAAGATAATTTAGAGGTAGTCTCGTTTGAGAGTTCTTTTGTTTCCTGCCCATCTGTTAGACGGGTTTGTACAGCAAAGATATGGCTGTTGGTGTTTCCGAAGAAGTGAATCATGTTTAGAATTTATGATATTTTTTAGATGCTCGTAAAATTACATATTAAAAGCTTTGTTTGTAATAATTAAACAATGAATAAACAAATTGTTTTTAACAATAAATGTTAGTATCATGTAATCTAAATAATTCCTCAACACTCTCGTGTAGAAGTTTCCGTTTCACACCTCCTTTGATAGGAATATAATCATATTTAGTTATTATGGGCGACACAAAATTTTCTGAATTACTTTTTTGTAAGTACTAATTAACAATACTAGACATTGTAAGAAATAAAGGCTAACTTTGGGTAACATTTATATAAAATACATTAAAACGACAGTTTATATAAATGTTATATTTAAATGATGAAAAACTCAAGTAAAATTTTACTAATCATCTTGATTCTTTTAATCCTTGGAGCTATAGCTCTTCCATTCTGGTTTCAGACTGATATAAAGGAAGCTATAAATATGTCAGGTTATCTGATCAGTACAATTGCTAGTGCAGTTACAATCATAATAGCTCTTCTTCTGTTTGATAGATTTGGTGTTTCTAAAAAAACTTTAGATAAGAAGGTTGAAACTGTATTTAAATTACTAGAATTAATAAAATCAAAAACAATATACGCTGAATATGAATCTGACTCTGGAACTCATTACTCAGCAATTTCAATGAGCGATAATTTAGAACAATTTAAGCAGGACAAAATAATACTAGAAAAGGATATTTTGTTCAACTATGAAGATATTAATAATGGTTTATCTGAAATAAACCAATTTACTGCCAATGTTTGGTTACCAGTTCAGATTAGAGAAAAGATTAAAAGATTATCGTTAGTTTCTGCTTCTTCAGTAAAAGAAAATTTCTCGCCTAAAAACAAATGCGTTAGAATATACTTTAATTTATACCCAGAAACAAGAAATGGAAAAAAAATAGTGTGGTATATGACTAACCAAAAAGAGACAACATACAATGAATTTTTAACTAATTTAGAAGATTTAGTTATTGAAATAAAAGCTTGGCTTAATAAATACTCTAATTCCGATTTAAAACTAAACATCTAAATATAACAACGACTATACTTAATTACTTTGGTCTGTGCTACTTGGAAAAATTGGTGATTTTTCCAAGTTGGTTTTGTACTAATGAAGTTAATTGCTAAATTCACGCAACGAAATCATACACAAACCGTTACTTCAAAAATTGACCCGTCCTAAAATACGCATAAAACATGCCCTTTTTACACTTAAAAAATCACAGCTATTGTTCTTGATTTTTAACCAGAACTAAGTTATTATACCAATTTAATTTGGTGAAAAAGAAGCGTTATTATGCGACATTATAATTTTAAATTGGTATTACTCTTCTTTAACACCAGTAAACCCTATAGTTTTACCTTTAAAATATACTTTACCATAATCAAATGAAGAGCGTACAGGAAAATCAAGGTAATAAGTAATCTTTGAATTTTTAATTTTCATCTTTTGGAGTGATGGTACTGTAGAGGCTACTTTTCTTTTCTTTTTTAAACCTAAAAAATTGGTTTTATAAATCTTGGCTTCAAAATCTTCATAACCTTCTAATTGGTACTTCTCAAAGACATTATAATTGCGGTTGTCAGGTTTAGATTTTAGATATATTTTTCTATCAGCTTTGTAGTAATAAATTGCGACTGGTCTAATTCTCCATTTTTTGGTTTCGTCAGTTAAAGCAAAAAAGTTAAAGTCAAGTTCCTCATTTTTACGATGTAAACGTTTGATATTTATTTCAACACTTAGCGTGCTTGCTGATTTTATTTCATACCGATAGGGCTGTGACCATAATTTTTTATTAAGAATAGATTTGCCAACAGAAAATTCATAACCTTGTTTTGGTAAACTGTCATTCTGTGTAAATGCCGTTGAGCATACAAAAAAGGCTAGAAATACAACTATAATTTTGTTCATGGTTTTAATTTATTTTTTCTAATAATGCCATATAGAATCCGTCAAAACCAGATTCAGCTGGTGAAACTTTCTTTTCGGCGATAAATTTAAAATCTTTGTGTGAATTTAAAAAATTTTCTACTTGTTTTTCATTTTCAGAAGGTAATATTGAGCAAGTAGCATATACCATTTTTCCTCCTTTTTTTACCATTTTGGCATAAGTTTCAAGAATTTCTGCCTGTGTTTTTTTAATGTTATCAATAAACTCAGGTTGTAATTTCCATTTTGCATCAGGGTTTCTTTTTAATACGCCCAATCCGCTACACGGAGCATCAATCAAAACTCTATCCACTTGATTGTATAATTTTTTAATGACTTTAGTAGAGCTAATATGTCTAGGTTCAATATTATGAGCACCAGCTCTTTTTGCTCTGCGTTTTAGTTCTTTTAGTTTATTGGCATAAATATCTAAGGCGATAATTTGCCCTTTATTTTCCATCAAAGCAGCTAAGTGTAATGTTTTGCCACCAGCCCCTGCACAAGCATCTACCACTCGCATACCAGGTTTTACTTCTAAAAATTCAGCTACCAATTGAGAAGAAGCATCTTGCACTTCAAAATATCCTCTTTTAAAAGCATCAGTTCTAAATACATTTTTACGTTCAGCCAATTGCAACGCATCAGTATAGCCATTAATAGGCAATGTTTCTATATCATCAGCCATCAATATTTTTTGCAGTTTTCCTTTTATAGTTTTTAAAGTATTTGTTCTTAAAATTACAGAAGCTTGTTGGTTTAAGGCATGAATTTCTTTAGTCCATTGTTTTTCACCCAATTCTTTTTCCCCTAATTTATCTAACCAATCAGGAATAGATTCTTTGATGGCACGTTGGCTTTGTAATTCGTCAAACTTACCTTTTATACGACGTACAGGCGTACCTTCAAATTGTTTCCAGTCTGGTAGGCTAATCCCCTTTAGGGTCGCCCAAACGGTAAATATTTTCCAAAGATTTTCTTGAGTAAAATGATTTTTTGTACCTGCTATTTCGTTGTACAAGCGTTTCCAACGGACACAATCATAGATTGTTTCTGCAATAAATCCTCTATCACGGGATCCCCAACGACTATCTCTCTTCAAGGTTTTCTCAACGACTTTATCAGCATATAATCCATCATTATAAATATAATTTAATGAATCGATAACTGCCAATACTAAATTTCTATGTAAACGCATTAATTATTAATTTGAGGATGCAAAGGTAACTAATTTGAAGTCATGATTAAAACTTTTCAAAAACTCCCAACCCAAATAATGCAAAGTCATATTTTACAGGGTCATTTGCGTCTAATTTTCGTAAACTAGCATCTAATATTGCCAATGCTTTTGCATCATTTTGTTTTCTGGTTAGTAACCCTAATTTACGAGCTACATTACCTGAATGAACATCTAGAGGGCAAGATAGTTGCGATGGAGACCATGTTGCCCAAATACCAAAATCTACACCAGCATTGTCTTTTCTGACCATCCAACGTAAAAACATATTGATACGTTTTGCAGCTGATCCTTTTAAAGGATCTGAGATATGTTTCTGTGTTCTTTGTGGATGCTCTAATTCAAAAAAAACTTTTTTTAATTGATGGATAGCTATTTGTGTTGATGTTACATTCGTGTGAGTAGAAAAAACAGCTTCTAAACCATTGTGATTTTTATAGATATGCCGTAAAGCTTTAATGAAATAAATAAAGTCAATACTGTTAAAAGTACGATGTACAAATGTATTTAGCAATTCTAAATCCTTTTGTTGATGATTGATAATGTAGTCATAAGGTGCATTATCTAATAACGCCATCATTTTATGAGCATTTCTGATAATCATTTTTCGGTTTCCCCAAGCAATAGTTGCCGTTAAAAACGCCGAAATTTCAATATCTTCCTTTAAAGTAAATAGATGAGGAACCTGTATCGGGTCAGATTCTATAAATTTAGGATTGTTGTACTGTATAACTTTTGCATCTAAAAAATCTTTGAGTTCTGATTGAGTCATAGTATCTTCGTCAATAAATTAAAATCATTGTCAACGACAAATTTACATACTTCAATTGAATATCTTAAAGGTGTTGGTACAGCTCGTGCTGATTTGTTTCGTAAGGAATTAGGAATAAGAACGTTGGCTGATTTACTTCATTTTTTTCCGAACAGATATATTGACCGTACGCAGTTTTTTAAAATTAACCAATTGCAACAAAATTCTTCTGAAGTACAATTGGTTGGTAAAATAACACAATTGAAAACGGTCAAACAAAAAAAAGGAAGTAGGCTGGTGGCAACTTTTGTTGATGACAGCGGTCGTATGGAGCTTGTTTGGTTTAGAGGTGCAAAATGGATTAAAGAAGCTATTAAAATTAATATGCCTTATGTTATTTTCGGAAAAGTAAATAAGTTTGGCAGTTCGTTTAGTATGCCACACCCTGAACTAGAATTGGTTGCCGATTATAAAAAAAGCTTACAAACGGTTATGCAGCCCGTATATCCTTCTACAGAAACCTTAGCAAAAAGAGGAATTACCAATAGAGTAATGGCTAAAGTAATGCAGAATTTATTTCTTGAAGTCAATGCTAAATTTCAAGAAACTTTATCGGATAATATTATAAATGATTTGCAGTTTATTTCAAAAGATGAAGCCTTATTTAATATTCATTTTCCAAAAAATCAAGACCTTTTAACTAAAGCATTACAACGCTTAAAATTTGAAGAATTG
>JAMONB010000396.1 GCA_027066745.1 Flavobacteriaceae bacterium | reverse complement strand
TAGAAAAAGGTGAGTTTAAACCTAACAAAGAAGTGAATCATACCCATATAGGGAGTATTGGTAATTTGTGTTTGGAAGAGATTCAAGAAAAGATGGAAAAGGCGTTGTAGTCTGTCATTCAGAGGAGCGACTTTAGGAGTGACGAAGAATCTTTTGATGAAAAAAGTACAGTTATTGAGATTCTTCACTGCGTTGCACTTCGTTCTGAATGACATGCTGCTTGTCATTCAGAGGAGCGACTATTTAGGAGTGACGAAGAATCTCAAAGAAAGCGAATAATTAAAGATTCTTCACTTTATTCGTACCTCATTCCGTTCTGAATGACATTGTGCTGTCATTCAGAGAAGCAACTTTTTAGGAGCGACAAAGAATCTTGATTTCATGCTTCATTTTTAAGGTTTTTCATATTACGTTTAGACAAGAGATTCTTCACTTCGCTATGCTGCGTTCTGAATGACATTGTGCTGTCATTCAGAGAAGCGACTATTTAGGAGTGACGAAGAATCTTTAAATTTCATTGTTTAAAAATTTCCAAGAAGAATTGAAGCTAGTAATCAAAGTGTCTTTTTTTACTCTGCTCCACCCTTTTATTTGTTTTTCTCTTTTTATTGCATCTTCAATTTCAAAAAAATGTTCGTAATACACCAGATAGAAACATTTATATTTTGCAGTAAATGCTTTTGAAAAAGGTAATGGATTTTTGTGAAAGGATAATCTATCCTTGAGATTGTTTGTAACTCCAGTATACAGAACGGTTTTTATTTTATTTGTGAGTATATATACAAAATAATTATGTGTTCCTAAAGTTTTCATTTTCTAAAGTTAGGAAAAATTAACGATTTCTGAGATTCTTCACTGCGTTGCACTTCGTTCTGAATGACATTGTGCTGTCATTCAGAGGAGCGATTTTAAGAGCAACGAAGAATCTCAAAAAATTATCATAACTTAAACCCTGAATACAAAACATATTAATGGAATATAAAAAAACAGAAAAAAACAAAGTTGTAAGAGGTGTGAAAAAGGCGAGCTATGACAAGAAAGTTGTCCATGCAGTTTTAGACGCTTCAGAAATCTGCAATGTTGCTTTTGCAATTAATGGATTGCCACAAGTACAACCCATTAATTTCGGTAGAGATGGTGAGAAAATTTATTTACATGGCTCTTTAAAAAATAGAATGACAAATGCATTGATCGAATCTGGAACGGTTTGTTTAAGTGTGATGCATTTGGACGCAATGAAGTTAACAAGGTCAGCATTTCACCATTCTGTAAATTATCGTTCGGTAGTTGTTTTTGGTAAGGTTAGAGAAGTAAAAACGGATAAAGAAAAACTGAAAGGACTCAAAGCAATTATAAATCATTTTGTTCCGAATAGATGGGACTATTGTAGAGTGCCTAATGCAAAAGAACTCAAAGCGACTAAAGTGATTGAGATTGAGATTGAAATGGCTTCTGCTAAAATTGCAGATGCTCCAAATAGCGATAAAGAAGATGATAAAAAATTGGATTTTTGGGCAGGACAGATTCCGATAAAAACTAGTTGTGAATATCCAATTCCTGAAAACGATTTAAAGGATGGTATTGAAATTCCGAAACATGTGTTGGAATTTTATGAGCAACGTAAAAACGGATTCTAATCGTAAGGCGATAGCTAAAAAGAGTTTAAGGTTGAGGTAGTTTATTTTAAAAGATAAAGAAGTGATTTTATAACTTATTACCATGTATTCTTATCATTGTAGATGAAAAGTGCCTGCAATTAATTAAATAGTAAAACATGTTAAAAGAATACAAAACATTCGAAACAGAACGATTACAGATAAAACCTACGCTAGTAGAAGATGCTGCTTTTATATTGGACTTGTTAAATACACCAAAATGGATGCAATATATTGGTGGTAGAAATGTACATACAGTAGAAGACGCAAAAGCGTATATTAGCGAACGAATGTTACCACAATTAGAAAAATTAGGCTATAGTAATTATACTGTAACTAGAAAATCAGATGGAGAGAAATTAGGGACTTGTGGACTTTATAATAGAGATGGTATAGAGGGAATTGATATCGGATTTGCTTTTTTGCCACAATTTGAAAAAAAAGGTTATGCTTTTGAAAGTGTACAAAAATTGTTGGAAGTGGCTATTCATGACTTTACTATTAAAAAGATTAGTGCAATTACTACAAAAGAGAATAGTGCATCTCAAAAATTATTGACTAAGATTGGAATGACATTTAAAAAGAAGGTGCGTATACCCAATGACAATGAAGAGTTATTATTGTATATGCTTTAATGTTTAATCGAAAAGAATTCCTCTAGGCTCTGTCACGCCTTCATGTAGCCATTTCGGCGGAAGAAGGTCTCGAGGTTTCCGATTCACCTCTCCTTGGGAGAGGTCGAAACTACCTTTCTGCAGTTTCGGGTGAGGTAAAATACCAAATTTCGATTTTTGACCCTAAGGTCAAAGCTTGTGCCCAGCTTGACAGGGTATGAAACCAACGAAATACCCTATGGCTTGCCTCGGGGATAGTTGGTTTCAAGAAATTTTTTATTCTTTGGCTGAAATTCATCTATTAAGTTAGTTGATCGTACACTTTGTTTCTTGATAAATCTTGAGATTGAGATTTAAAACAATTCCTTATATTTACAAAAAATCAAACCATGAAACGGGCATGTTAGAATTGTTATTGTCAAAAATGAATGATTAATAGCAAACAGTCCCGTCCCGAGGCTTCGGGAGTTGGGATGGCCAATAAAAATACATTAAATTATAACACATGAATATAAAAATATTATTTATCAGTTTCGCTTTTCTTTTTATTCAGCAAATTCAATCTCAAGAATCTACTAAAGCGATATTAGATCAAGCTTACAATCAAGCCAAAATAGAAAATAAAAATGTATTTGTTATTTTTCATGCCTCTTGGTGTGGTTGGTGTAAAAAGATGGATGCCAATATGAATCAAGCGACCACTAAAAAAATATTTGATGATAATTATGTAGTGAAGCATTTGGTTGTACAAGAAGCAAGAGGTAAAAAGCATTTAGAAAATCCAGGAGCTCAAGAATTACTTGTCAAGTATAAAGGCGATAAATCAGGTATTCCGTTTTTTCTTATTTTTGATGCTTATGGTAAAATACTTACAGATTCATTTAATACTAAAGGTAAAAATTTAGGCTGTCCTACCTCAGCAGAAGAAGTAGATGAGTTTATTAAAAAACTAAAATCAACTTCTACTTTGTCCGACGATGAGCTAGCTTTAATTGTGGAGGCATTTCAAGAAAAAAAGAAAGAATAGTCTGTATAAATTTTATATATTTGTTTCCAGTAGCTTATTTTATTGTCGCTATATAGTAAAATTCTTACTCCTTAAACCCTTATGTAATGAAGAAAAATATTCTGTTGTTGAGCTTGGTATTATGGTCGATTTGTGTATTTTCTCAAACTCCAGATGCAAATCAGTTGATTCAAATTCATGAGGTAACTAATGTAGAAATGAATGCAATTACAAGTCCTATAGAAGGAAGTATAGTGTATAATACTGAAGAAAAACGGATCTATCAATATGATGGAGGTAATTGGTTAGAAATAGTGGTTACAACACCAACTATTAAAGCATTAACAAGTAGTTATACATTGACAGCTTTAGATAATGGAAAAGTTTTGACGATTAATTCTGTAGGAACAACAACGCTAACCATCCCAAGTGGACTACCGATAGGTTTTAATATTAGTTTATATCAAATTGGAAATGGAAAAATTACAATTGTAGGAAGCGGTACTACGGTTAAAAATAGACTTCAGCGTTTTACTACTGCTGGTCTTGATGCAGGTGTAGGGATTGTTTGTACGGCAGTAAACGTTTTTTATGTAACAGGAGATTTAAAAAAATGAAGCTACGATTTTTTTTCTTTTTTGTAATAGTTTGGTCTTTTTGTACTGGGCAAATTGCTCAATACAATCATTTTCCAACAATAAAACCCTCTCATATTCTTGATGAGAAACTAGATGATATTAGTTTTGCATTATCTTTTAGAATATTAGAGTCTGACTATGAAGGTCCATTAGTAAGATTACGTAGAGCTAGTGATGATGTAGAGCTAGATTTTTATCATAATGATAATGATATTGTAGATGTTGATGCGATAAATACATGGCGGTCTGGTGCTAATGTATATGTAGTAACTTGGTATGATCAGAGTGGTTTAGGTAGAAATGCAATCCAGCCAACTAAAAGTAGGCAGCCAAGATTTTATCCAAATACAACTAAACCCTATTTTCAAGGAGATGGTTCAGATGACCATTTAGAAGTACAAACGAGCATACAAGTAGTCACTAATTCTGGAGTTAATGGAACGGTATTTATGGTGGCTTCTGCTACAAAAAAATCACAGCACACTTTCGGAGTGTTAAGAGGTGTAAATCGTTGGTCTTCACATATGAATTGGAGTAATAATAATCTTTATTTTGATCCTGGTATATGTTGTAATAATCCAAGATATTACTCAAACGGAGCTAGTGTTGGTGTATGGAAGCAATACACTTTTTTTAAAACCAATACTCATGTTGTAGCTCGATTAAATGGTGTAGAAAAAATAAATGGAGTACACACAAAAGGAAGATGTACTATCAACGATAATTTTACAATTGGTTGGGCAAAAGGGGATCAATCTTATAATCACTCTACCACCTTATTTCAAGAATTTATTATGTATAGTACTGATGTTTCAACAGCTTATTATCAGGAGATAGAAAATAATGCTATGGTTTTCTGGAGTTTATAGGCTTACCAATATAAAGTTAACTTTTCAACGCTTTCTTCATAGCTATAGCTTTTAGTAAACATTCTTGGTATTCTTTTTCAGGATCAGATTTTGCAGTAATTGCACCACCTACTGAATAGGATAGGTATTGCTTGGTTTTATTATAAAGGATACTTCTGATAACCACATTAAAATCAAAATCATCTTTAGGCGTAAAATAGCCAACAGCTCCAGAATAGAGTCCGCGTTTTGTAGTTTCAGTAGCTTCAATAATTTGCATAGCTGATAGTTTAGGTGCACCTGTCATGCTTCCCATGGGGAACAAACTTTGAATCACATCAATACTATCTGTAGTAGGGTCAACTTTAGAAGTAACGGTAGAAATTAATTGATGTACTTGCTCAAACGAATAGAGTTTACATAGCTCTTCTACAGTAACCGAACCTTTTCTGGCTGTTTTTGAAAGGTCATTACGTACCAAATCTACAATCATGATGTTTTCTGAACGCTCTTTTTCATCTGCAACTAAAGCTAAGGCCAGTTTTTTGTCCGCTACTTTGTTAGCTAAACGTTTGGCAGTTCCCTTTATGGGTTGAGAAATTATTTTATAGCCTTCTTTTTTTACAAAACGTTCAGGAGAAGCAGAAAGTAAATAGTTGTTTTTAATTTTTAAAAAACTTGCCAATGGTGGTTTTGAAATTTTATTGAGATGTTGATAGACTTTTAAAGGATGAATATTAGCATTTTCAGCATAAAATTCTTGGCAAAAATTTAGTTCATAAACATCACCTTTATGGATATGTTTTAAGATGATGTCAAGCTGTTTTATATATTGTTTTTTGGTAATGCGTTTATGAATCTTAATATGATGCTGTCCTAAAGTCTCTGGAGCGTTTAGTGCCTCATCCTTTTTAGCATTAAATTCAACTTGATAAATCTTTTCTAAATCTCTTTCTATTTCATTTTTATAAGCATCCAAATATTGAATTTCTAAGATGTTATCCTTGATAAAAAATAGTTTTTTAGGTTGAAAAAAAAACAAGTCAGCAAAGTCTAATCCGTCATGGTTGTTAGAGGTTAAATTTTCAGT
>JAMONB010000395.1 GCA_027066745.1 Flavobacteriaceae bacterium | reverse complement strand
GATACTAAAACTGACTCCGTCTAACGCTTTTTGATCTCCGTAAGTTTTGGTTATATTTTCGACTACTATAGACATGATGTAAAGTTTAATTCTAGCAAAGAAACAAATCTTTCCTCAATTTTCTGTAGTTTTGGATTGACCTTTATATAAAAACATGTCTTTTTTAAAAATCTTTAAAATTTTTCTTTTTCTAGTACCCGTTTTATTAATTACCGTTTCTTCATGTGTAACTTTTAGACAAAGCGATTCTAAAATCATTAAAAAATTTAAAAAAGTAGGTGTATCACCAGAAATCTATCGTGAAAACTACCAAGGTAAAAGCATCCGATTTATCGCTGCAAAACCAATAGATACTAATTTACCGACGTTATTGTTTATTCACGGAGCACCAGGAGCTAGCAAAGATTTTTTCAGCTATTTAGAAGATAGTGAGTTAAATACAAAGGCAAATGTAATTTCTGTAGATCGTTTGGGTTATGGATATTCTGATTATGGCCATGCAGAAACTTCTATTGAAAATCAAGCAGAGAGTATTTATACCATTGTAAATAAATACAAATTGAGCAATGTTATTTTAATAAGTTGGTCCTTTGGTGTGCCAATTGCTGCAAAAATGATGTATAAACATCCTGAAATTAAACATAGCATAATGATTGCTGGTGCCATCTCTCCAAAAGACGAAAAATTTTTCAGTATTGCTAAAGTTTTACGCTGGAAACTGACCAAATGGATGTTTTCTAAGGCTTTTATTGTCTCTGATGACGAAAAAATGACTCATGTTGAGGAGCTCAATAAAATGTCAAACGATTGGGAGAGAATTAAAGTCCCAATAACGTATTATCATGGTACTAAAGATAGGATTGTACCGTATAAGAATATGGACTTCATCACTTCTAAAGTCAATGACAGTTTGTTAAATGCGATTACCGTTAAAGATGCCAATCACTTTATTTCAATAAAGCATTATGGAATGGTTAAAGAGGAGCTGTTAAGAGTTTTAGAAGGAGTTATCAATTAAGCTGAAATAAATAAATTATCCTTATTTTATTCTAAAATTTTATCCTAATTTTGTAACCAATGTATAAGGTTGTGTAATATGGTTATAAAAGAATATTATTCGATTGCTGAAGCATCAGAAATTTTAGGAAAAAGTAAAGAAACACTCCGAAGGTGGGATAGAGAAGGGAAACTAACAGCCGTTAGAGAGCCGATTAGCAATTATAGAATTTATAAAAAGGAACAATTAAATTTGTTTTTTGACTTGCTTTCAAATGGAACGGATGATGTTGTTGATAATTCAGTAATTCCGAATAAAGATTATAAAGTTTTGGAACTTTTTGCTGGTGCTGGTGGGTTAGCAATCGGATTGGAAAAAGCGGGAATTAAATGTGAAGTTTTAAATGAAATTGACAAATGGGCTTGCCAAACATTAAGAGAAAATAGACCGAATTGGAAAGTTTTAGAAGGAGATATAAAAAATTTTAATTTTAACAATTATAGAGATAAAATAGATATTGTTACTGGCGGATTTCCTTGTCAGGCATTCAGTTATGCAGGAAAAAAACTAGGAATGAAAGATGCTAGAGGAACATTGTTTTATGAATTTGCAAGAGTTGTACAAGAAGTAAATCCACCAATATGTATTGGCGAAAATGTAAAAGGATTGCTTTCTCATGAAAAAGGAAAAACTATTGAGGGAATGATTTCAATATTAGATGAAATAGGCTATAATGTAATGCCTGTACAGGTTTTGAAAGCAATTCATTATAATGTTCCACAAAAAAGAGAACGCGTAATTTTAGTGGGGATTAGAAAAGATATTGACATTAAGTACAATTACCCAAAACCTCATGCTAAAATTTATAATTTAGTTGATGCTTTAAAAAAAGGAGAGCTTTACAATTGTGATGTCCCAAAATCAGAAGGGTCTAAATATCCTGAGCATAAAAAAGAAATATTAGATTTAATTCCACCAAAAGGATATTGGCGTAATTTACCTTTAGAGATTCAAAAAGAATACATGGGTAAAAGTTTTTATTTAGGAGGAGGAAAAACAGGGATGGCACGTAGAATAGGATGGGATGAACCAAGCTTAACACTAACATGTAGCCCCGCTCAGAAACAAACAGAGAGGTGCCACCCAGACGAAACAAGACCGTTTACTGTCAGAGAATATGCTAGAATTCAGACTTTTCCTGATGAATGGGAATTTATAGGGTCAGTTTCACAACAATACAAACAAATAGGAAACGCTGTACCGTGTAATTTAGGTCAAGAAATAGGCTATTCAATAGTTAAATTCTTAAATGATTACTATGAAAAATTAAACAAATCTGATTCGTCAATTTCTTTAGCCAAAGCTATATAACCTTGTTTGAAAAAATCTTCCGTATCTAAGTTGATTATTAATAAATCTAATTCTTGTACTAGTTTTTCATAGAAATCTGGAAACCCAGTCAAGCGATGCCAAAATTCTTTTCCGATAATTACAGGATGTTTTTGATTAATTTTTCTATAATGTTGGCTTATTTCAGATTCATCACCATATAAAATTCCCAATATTAAGTCGTTATTATTTAAATCAATTGCATTTGTTCTTGCTAAATTAGCTACTGTAGAAAATTTATTTAATAGCGGATTAACATCTTCAGAATTTATGGTATTTGGACCAGATTTTAATTGACACCATTTTTTTCTATGGTCTAATTTATCGACAAACTCTATATCCATTCCTTTTATAAGAGAGCCTTCTGCCAATCCTAACTCAACAAACATATTTTGAATTCTTGTGCCAAACGAAGTGTTAATTGATGTTCCTAAAACTCTAGGAAAATAAAGTGCCTTTGCAATTCCTAATGAAGTGAAGTCATCTTCTAGAACTTTAGATAGGTATTTAACAATAATAGGGTTTATTTTATACGATTTTAACCTTGAATGATTTTTAAGAACATTCTTTTTATGGTTTTCAAAAATACTCTCCTTAAAATAAGAGGTTATTATTCTTAACAAATGCGTTTCATCCATAACAATAACAAATATAACTTTTTATATTAAATAAATATAAGCTATATTTATTTTTGAATCCTGCCTAATTGTCATTAAATACAATTGGCTTGATTTTAGCCAATAATAGATTATGTGTAAAAAACAAAAAGTATCATTCGCATGGGCATTTAAAGAATTTATTTGGCCAAGAAAAAAAATTGTTTCAATAGGCTTAATCTTAATTATTTTTAGAAGTTTGGCAGGGTTAGTATTACCCTACGCAAGTAAAAGTTTAATTGATGATGTTATTCCATCAAAAGACATGCAAGCATTGACAACTTTGTTAATTGTAGTATGTATTGCAATTTTAATACAAGCCTTAACATCTTTTTCATTAACACGTCTATTGAGTGTAGAAGCACAACATTTAATTTCATTATTAAGGGCTAGTGTCCAAAAAAAGTTGTTAAAATTACCCATTAGTTTTTTTGACAATAATAAATCTGGAGCATTAGTTTCTCGGGTTATGACAGACGTAGAAGGTGTGCGTAATTTAGTTGGCACAGGTTTAGTGCAACTAATTGGAGGGACTATTACAGCAATCATTTCATTAGTGATTTTGATAAAAATAAATGCAATTATGACTGTATTTGTATTAGTGCCAGTTATTATTTTTGCTGTAATTGCTTTAAAAGCATTTGGATATATTCGTCCAATTTTTAGAAAAAGAGGAGTGATAAATGCTGAGGTTACTGGCAGATTGACAGAAACGTTGAATGGAGTACGTGTAATTAAAGGGTTTAATGCAGAAGCACAAGAAAGTGAGACTTTTGAAAAAGGTGTTGAACGCTTGTTTTTAAATGTAAAAAAGAGTTTAACAGCAACGGCATTAATGACCAGTTCTTCTACATTTTTATTAGGATTAGCTTCTGCGGGAATTATGGGAATAGGAGGTTATTTTATCATGCAAAACACAATGACCTATGGTGAATTTGTGTCATTTACACTGTTTTTAGGTTTTTTAATTGCACCCATAGTTCAAATGAGTAATATTGGAAGTCAATTGACGGAAGCCATGGCTGGTTTAGATAGAACTCAAGAATTGATGCAGATGCAAGAAGAAGATGATCCAGCAATTCGTACAATTATTTTAGATAAGATTAAAGGAGATATGGTTTTTGACGATGTGTCATTTAGTTATGAAGAAAGTAAAGAAGTACTACATCATATTTCATTTAAATCACCTTCAGGGAGCGTTACAGCATTAGTAGGCTCGTCAGGTTCAGGTAAATCAACCATTGCAGGTTTAGCAGCTACATTTTTAAATCCGTCAGAAGGTAAAGTTACCCTTGACGGGATAGATTTATCGACAGTTAACCTAAGTAGTTTTAGAAAAAACCTTGCAGTTGTACTACAAGACGATTTTTTATACGAAGGTACCATTCGTGAAAATATTTTATTCCCCAGACCAAATGCAACTGAAAAAGAATTAACAGAAGCAGTAAAAGGAGCTTATGTAAATGAATTTACAGATCGGTTTGATAAAGGATTGGATACTGTTATTGGAGAAAGAGGAGTAAAGCTCTCTGGCGGACAACGACAACGAATATCAATAGCCAGAGCATTGCTGGCTGATCCAAAAATTATTATTTTAGATGAAGCTACCTCAAATTTAGATACAGAAAGTGAATCGTATATACAGAAAAGTTTAAGTGTATTGATGCAAAACAGAACCACTTTTGTAATTGCACACAGGTTAAGTACTATCCAAAAAGCTGATCAAATTTTAGTTGTAGAAGAAGGTAATATTGTAGAACGAGGTAAACATGATGAACTGATCACTAAAAAAGGAAGGTATTATGATTTGTATACCTATCAAAGTAGGATTTAATAAACTAGTCTTATAATTCTTTACTAAAAACACAATTTTGGAAGTTTAAAACTTCATTATTAACAAAAAATTGAGCAAATCTTTAAAAAAATTTGTTTTTTAAAGGATAAAGTTTAGATTTGTCAACTAATTACAAAGTAATGCAATTAACAAACACTTGGAAAGCTTATTTTTATTTCTTTTATTTTTATAAAAGAAACGAGGCTTTGTAGGTGTTATTTAAATAAAAAGAATAATTAAAACATATAAAGTCTCGAGAAATCGGGACTTTTTTTTTATGAATAATAAAAAGAAAATAGCAATTCAAGGAATTTTAGGATCCTTTCATCATATTGTTGCCAATCAATACTTTGGCGATGACATTGTATTGAAAGAATGCTTATCATTTGTTGAAATACCAGAATTGATCAATAGCAATGCTGTTGATGGTGCTGTGATGGCTATAGAAAATTCTTTGGCAGGTTCTATTTTACCAAACTATGCATTGATTGATGAGTTCAATTTAAGAATACAAGGAGAAGTGCACTTACCTATTCATCATCATTTAATGGCGTTAGAAGGGCAAACGCTAAGTGATATTAAAGAGGTTTGGTCGCATCCTATGGCAATTTTACAATGTAGAAAGTTTTTTAGACTACACCCTCATATCAAATTAGTGGAAGAAACAGATACTGCTGAAGTTGCTAGACAAATTCAGGATAAAAAATTACAAGGTATTGCTGCCATTGCAAGTAAAAAAGCTGCTGCTATTTATAAGTTATCCATTATTGAAAATAGAATACAAACTAGAAAAGAGAATTATACTCGGTTTTTTATACTTAAAAAGAAAAATGGAGAAATAAAAAAGCCTAAAACCGTTAATAAAGCATCTATAAAATTTATTACCAAACATCAAACAGGAAGTTTGTCTGATGTATTGGCAGTATTTGCAAGTTTTAACATGAATTTATCTAAAATTCAATCGTTACCAATCATTGATAAACCTTGGAATTATGCTTTTTTTGC
>JAMONB010000394.1 GCA_027066745.1 Flavobacteriaceae bacterium | reverse complement strand
ATTGGTCACTTTAAAAGCATCAAAATAGATATACGAATCATTTTTAGGAGCCCAGTCTTTTGTGTTTCCGCCATGAAAAGTAGAAAAATAGAAAGAATCAATTTCACCTAAAGGTGCTAAACGGTAACGTACTTTTTGATTGTCAACCACTTTCATTCCATCAACCCACACTTCCATGACGCCATTAAATTTTTCACCCGTATTCATTTTTAAATGTTGGGTAATTCTATACCATTTACCTGTTTCAAAAGGCATTTTCATGTCTACAATATCTCCCCATTTACTTTTCATATCCATATGATAAAAATACAAAATCATAGCTCCTTTTTCACGCCACATATATCGTGCACTCCATCCTTCTCCTTTTGTTGGGTGCGTACCTCCAGTATACTTTTCGCCTCCACTCGTTAATCCTGGCAATTTACCCCCTAAAGCAAAATCAAAATTTTCTCCAAACTTTACATAATAATCTAAGTAATAATCGCTTGCTTTAGGCAATGGCTTGTCGAATTGAATACCCCCTTGCTTCGGACCAACAGTGCCTTTTGGGAATTTTACTTTTAATACTTTTCCATGTTTTGTATCTTCTTCTATACTAGCTCTACCTTCTAGTAATTTCCAGCGGACTTCACCAACATCTTCTAGTAATTGTTCGTCTGAATAGTTTCCTACTTCATTTTTTTCAAAATCTAGTTGAAAAGTTGGTGTTTCTATGACTGAATTGGGAGTTATCACTTTTTCTGAGCAGCTAAAAACAACCATTGCTAGTGCTAAAAAAATATATTTTGCTTTTTTCATTGGTTTGAAAATTTATCGAATATAAAACTATTCTAAATTTAAAAATAAAGTATACTGTCTTGTCCTGTAAGGGTACATAATTTTATTTACATAGAGCCTCTATCAATAAAATCAAATGGATTTTTCACTTCTCCTTTTTCTTTATTTAAGATCATTTGTGCTGCGGTTTCAGCCATGGCAGTAAAGTTTGTAGAGATAACGGTAATGTCTAATAATTCTTTTAGAGGGGTTTCGTTGTAAGAAATTATACCAACATCTTTACCTAAGGTGAACTTTCTGTCACGTACTTGATGCACTAAATTTACTAAATCAGACTCTTGAATAGTAATAAATAAATCTCCTTTTTTAACAATAGTATCTTCACAGATTTCATTTAAAATTTCAAAATCAAATTGATGTTCAACACAAAATTTTCTAAAACCATGTAAAGTTCTTCTAGGATAAGGATATACTATGTTGTTGGGGTATATAAAGAGTAGTTTTTTATAATTTGAAATTTTAGTAACACCTTTTTTTAATGCATTGTAGATGTCATTTTCAAAATCTTGATAGATTTGAACAATTCCATTACCTAATTCTAATTTGTTATCTAATATCAAAAGTCTTTCTTTTGGTATCTTTTTTATGGAGTTAATTACTTTGTCAGTTGAGCTAATATGTTTTGAATCTTTAGAATTAAAATGTGGCATGATGATATAGTAATCATAAGCACCAATATTTTTTTCTAGTAAGTTTAAAAAAATAGATTCATCACAATGATAAATATGCAAATCAGTGTGTACTTCTCCTTTGATAGTGTTGATAAATGAGTTGTACATCTGCATTTTGTAGGTGCTCAACTTGTTGATCAGAAATAGAATGTTGGTTTTTGATATTAATTTTGTTCTAGTAATATAATAACCCTTACCTCGTATAGGGGAAATTATTTTTTTTTCTTTTAGAATAGTATAGGCTTTTTCAACAGTATCTCTAGATAAGCTAAATTCTTCACTAAGCATATTAATAGAAGGTATCTTTTGATCCATTTTTAAATTTCCAATAGAAATATTATGAATAATAGAATCAACTATTTGTTTGTATTTAGGAATTCTAGACTCTTTATCAATTTGTATCGTATCAAATATATCCATATAAAAAGCTTTTCCTTTAAGGGTGATTATAAGTAAATATAGTTATTGAACAAAATAAAGAAAAATAAGTTATTGAGCAAAATATAAAGAACTTAAAACTATTTTAATACTTTGTAATAGGTTATAAAAAGAGAATAAAATTAATTTTTATTAAAAAGAGTACAGACATATAATTTATACAGACAGTACAGGATAGAAATAGTTTTATATTAGTTTAATTTTCGCTTCCTAAAAATAATTTTAAAGAATAGAATGAAAAATTTTAAGTATGTAGACTACTTGTGGGATGAAAAAAAAGCAGCAGCATTAAAAGATGATCAAGTTGCGTTATTTTTATACCGATCAAATATATTAGGAGCAGACCTAAGAATAACAAATTTTGGCGGCGGAAATACAAGTTGTAAAACCATAGAGAAAGATCCATTAACTGGAGAGGAAGTAGAGGTGATGTGGGTAAAAGGATCAGGTGGAGATATAGGTACCTTAACACGGTCAGGAATTGCAGGCTTATATGTAAAAAGATTACGTGATTTAAAAGCGATATATAAAGGAATACATGATGAAGATAGAATGGTTGCTCTTTACAACCATTGTATTTATGACTTAGACAGCAAAGCACCTTCTATTGATACGGCATTACATGGTTTATTGCCTTTTAAACATATTGATCATTTACATCCTGATGCTTTAATTGCTGTTGCAGCTGCAAAGGATAGTGAGAAAGTGACCAAAGAAATTTGGGGAGATAAAATGGGGTGGGTGCCTTGGCAAAGGCCTGGTTTTGATTTAGCAATGAAACTTGAGGAATGTTTAACTAACAATCCAGGTATAAAAGGTATTGTTTTAGGAAGTCATGGTATTTTCAATTGGGGAGATACCTCATATGAATGTTATATGAGTAGTCTTGAAATTATTGAAGAGGCTTCAACATATATTGAAAAAAAGACAAAAGAAAAAGGAAGTGTTTTTGGTGGGCAAAAAATAAAAAGTTTACCAAAAACTGAACGATTAGATAAGGCTGCTGAGTTAATGCCATTACTTAGAGGGCTTTGTTCCTCTGAGAATAGAATGTTAGGTCACTTTTCTGATAATGATATCATCATGGAATATATCAATTCTAATGATTTAGAGAGATTAGCTCCTATGGGAACTTCTTGTCCAGATCACTTCTTAAGAACGAAAATCATGCCTTTGGTATTGACCTTAGATCCTAACGAAGATGTCAGTAATTCAAAAACTATTTTAAAGAAATTAGCACCAGCTTTTGAATCGTATAGAAAAGATTACGCAGCTTATTATAACTCTTGTAAGAAAGATAATAGCCCTGCAATACGTGATCCAAATCCTGTTATTATTATTTATCCAGGTGTTGGAATGTTTAGTTTTGCAAAAAACAAGCAAACGGCAAGGGTTGCTAATGAATTTTACGTGAATGCAATCAATGTAATGCGTGGTGCAGAGGCATTAACCTCTTATACTTCATTGCCAAGACAAGAGGCTTTTGATATAGAGTATTGGTTGTTAGAAGAAGCAAAATTACAACGCCAGCCTAAAGAGAAACCTCTATCACGTAAAGTAGCTTTAGTTTCTGGTGGAGGAGGAGGAATTGGTAAAGCTATTGCAGATAAATTGGCAGCCGAAGGTGCAAATATTGTCCTTACAGATATTGTTGAAGAAAGGCTTGTTGAAGCAGTTGCTACTTTTGGTAAAGATGTTGCTACTTATGCTGTATGCGACGTAACCAATGCGGATTCTGTTAAAGCAGCGTTTAAAAAAGCATGTTTAGAATTTGGAGGTGTTGATATTATTGTACATAGTGCAGGGCTGTCAATATCTAAACCTTTAGGAGAGCATGAAGAAAAAGATTGGGATATCTTACAAGATGTTTTGGTAAAAGGACAATTTTTACTAGCTAAACATGGTATTGCTATCATGCAAAACCAAAATATGGGAGGTGATTTTATTAGTATTGCAAGTAAAAACGGATTGTTTGCTGGGCCTAATAATGTGGGCTATGGCACTGCTAAGGCTGCCCAACAACATATGGCTCGTTTATTAGCAGCAGAATTAGGAGGAAGTGGTATTCGTGTAAATGTTATAAACCCTGACGGTGTTATTGTTGGAAGTAAAATTTGGGAAGGAGATTGGGCAGAAGGAAGGGCAAAAACATATGGAATAACTGTAGAAGAACTTCCTCAGTTTTATGCAAATCGAAATTTATTGAAACAAATCATATATCCAGCAGATATTGCCAATGGCGTATTTTCTTTGGTAGCAATTTTGAATAAAACAACCGGAAACATTATTAATGTTGATGGAGGAATGCCAGTGGCATTTGTAAGGTAGTTTAAGTTAGTTTTTGTAAGCTTCTGCAGAATATACCTTAATTCTGTGGAAGTTTTTTTATATTGAAATAATTTTTTACAATGAGAATAGATAAAAATCAAATACAAGATATCAATGACAATGAGTTAACTCAGCATAAAGAAAATTTTGACTTTTTAGCAAATTCATTATCTAAAAACGGAGTAAATGTTGATGCAATTGTTACTAGATTAACAGATTTTCAAGTTGCAATACCTAGCTGGGCTTTGGGTGCTGGTGGCACACGCTTTGGACGATTTTCTTATGGTGGAGAGCCATCTACACTAGAAGAAAAAATAAATGATATAGGTATAATTCATAGTTTAACACAAACAGCTGGGGCTATTTCATTACATATTCCTTGGGATATTCCTAAAGATTATCAAGCGATAAAAGAACTAGCAAGTTCTCATGATATAGCTTTTGATGCAGTAAATTCTAATACATTTCAAGATCAGAAAAATGCAAAAGAGAGCTATAAGTATGGTTCACTTTCAAACATTAGTAAAGCAGTAAGAGATCAAGCGATACAACATAATAATGATGTAGTGAAAATTGGAGAAAAATTAGGATCTAAAAGTATTACGGTTTGGTTGGCTGATGGCTCTTGCTTTCCTGGGCAAAATAATTTTCAAACAGCATTACAAAATACACAAGACAGTTTAAAAGAAATACACAATCATTTACCTAACGATTGGAAAATGTTTATCGAATATAAGCCTTACGAGCCTAATTTTTACAGTACCGTTATACAAGATTGGGGTACTTCATTTATGTTAGCAAATGAATGTGGTGAAAAAGCATTTTCTTTGGTAGATTTAGGGCATCATTTACCGAATACTAATATTGAGCAAATCGTTTCTACCTTAATGCTAAAAGGTAAATTAGGAGGATTTCATTTTAATGATAGTAAATATGGTGATGATGATATTACGGTAGGTTCTATTAAACCTTATGCTTTATTCCTTATTTTTAATGAATTGGTATACGGAATGGAAAACAATAAAAATAATCCTGATTTAGCTTGGATGATTGATGCTAGTCACAATGTCAAAGATCCTTTAGAAGATTTAATGCAATCTCTTGAAGCTATACAAGAAGCCTATGCCAAAGCACTTTTAGTAGATCAAAAACTATTAAAAGCAGCTCAATTAGATAATGATGTGGTTAAATGTCAAGAAATTATACAAAATGCTTACAGAACAGATGTACGTCCGCTAATACAACAAGCACGATTACAATCTGGTGGAGCTTTAAACCCGATAGCAACTTATAGGATATTAAATGTAAGAGAGAATTTAATTCAAAAAAGAGGATTAAACACTATTGCTACAGGATTATAAATTAAACACCTATTAATTGAACCTAGCAAATGAGAAAAAAGGTTACTGCTATATTCGATATCGGAAAAACCAATAAAAAGTTTTTTCTCTTTGATGAAAATTTTAAAGAAATGTATCGTGAATACATACAGTTTGATGAAATTGTTGATGAGGATGGATATCCTACAGAAAATTTAGAAGTCTTACAAAAATGGTTAAAAGAACTCTTTAATAGAATTTTAGAAGACAAAGAGTATGAAGTAGAAGCGATTAATTTTTCTACCTATGGAGCTAGTTTTGTGCATTTAGATGAG
>JAMONB010000393.1 GCA_027066745.1 Flavobacteriaceae bacterium | reverse complement strand
ACCCTGGATCAGCAGATTTGGTTTTTTCTAATACTACATTTGCAACTACACCTCCTCCTAAGAGAATAAGTAAAAATGTTCCTATAATTTCTGCAATAAATGGAGTCATGTTTAAATAAGTTATTTTGGTTATTAAATAATAAGTTGTTACGTTAATTTCGTCCAATATTCTAAGGCATCAATGGCTTTATACCATCCTTTAATTTCTTTTTCAATAACCGATCTCTCTGAAGTTGGATTAAAACGTTGGTCTATTTGCCATATTTGTTGAATTTCTTCAGTGTTTTCCCAATATCCAACAGCTAATCCTGCTAAAAAGGCAGCTCCCATTGCTGTTGTTTCTACAATTTTAGGGCGTACAGTTACTGTGTTTAATACGTCAGCTTGAAACTGCATCAATGTATTATTTATTGTCGCTCCTCCATCAACACGTAATTCTTTTATAGAGATCCCAGAGTCAGATTCCATTGCTTTTAAGATATCCATAGTTTGATAAGCAATAGATTCTAGAGCTGCTTTTGCAATATGGGCATCTGTACTACCTCTGGTTAATCCAAAAATTGTTCCTTGAGCATGTTGATTCCAATGTGGTGCTCCTAACCCTGCAAAAGCAGGAACAAAATATACACCATCTGAACTAGCTACTGAATTTGCTAATTTTTCAACCGCATCAGAAGTTTTTATTATTTTTAAACTATCACGTAACCACTGTACAACTGCTCCAGCAATAAAAATACTACCTTCAAAAGCATAGTGTGTTTTGCCATTAATTTTCCATGCTACTGTAGTCAGTAAATTGTTTTTAGAAACTATTGGTTTTTCACCTATATTCATCAGCATAAAACAACCTGTACCATACGTATTTTTGACCATGCCTGGTTTGGTACACATTTGACCAAATAATGCAGCTTGTTGATCGCCTGCAATACCTGCTATAGGGATTTCATTCTTGTAAAAATCAGAATGTGTATGTCCGTACACTTCACTAGATTGTTTTACTTGAGGTAACATGCTTTTCGGAATGGTGAAAAGGGTTAGCAATTCATCATCCCAAGTCATTGAATTAATATTAAATAATAATGTTCTTGAGGCATTAGACACATCTGTTATATGCTGTGCTCCTTTGGTAAAATTCCATATCAACCAGGTATCAATAGTACCCATAGCTAAATCTCCTGCTTCTGCTCTTTCTCTTACTCCATCAACATTATCGAGTATCCATTTTACTTTTGTACCCGAAAAATAAGCATCAATAACCAATCCTGTTTTCTCTCTTATGAGTTGCTCTTTACCTTGTTTTTTAAGTTCATCACAATAATTTGCGGTTCTTTTATCTTGCCAAACAATAGCGTTATAAACAGGCTTTCCTGTATTTCTATCCCACACCACCACAGTCTCACGCTGATTAGTGATTCCGATAGCTTTAATATTTTCTGCACTTAACCTTTTGTCTTCAAAAGCTTCTGTAACAACTTCAGTTTGTGTTGACCAAATCTCTTTAGGGTCATGTTCTACCCACCCTGGTTTTGGAAATTGCTGGGTAAATTCTTTTTGTGCTACAGAAATAATATTTCCTTTTTTGTCAAAAACGATGGCACGAGAACTTGTTGTTCCTTGATCTAAAGCTAGTATATATTTTTCCATAGTACTCATTGATTAATTAAATTTAGGATTGGAAATTTGAGCCACTAATTTCACTATTTTTCATGAATAAATACAAAAAATAGTATTAAAATTACTTTAAGTAGCCTTTTTAGGCTACAAAACCCAATCAATGACTTTTTTTATATAATAAATCTGATTTACAACACATACTGATTTGCAATTGTGGTAAATTCTTTAATTTGTTGTTGTTGCCACGTCTCATCTTTATTCAGTTCTTTGGCCAATATTGATGCCACTTCAGGTGTTATTTCTATTGCTGCTTTGGCATCTAAAAACAATGCTCGAACACGTCTAGCCAAGATATCGTCAACGGTTCTAGCCATTTCATTTCGAATTGCCCAAATAACTTCTGCTTTTGTATATGCCAAACGTTTGTGTAATTTTTTACCCAATTCTGGTGATTTATTTATCAATAGCTCAATAGCTTTTTGATCGCTTCCATAAATGTATAAATGATTAGATCTATCTACATTTTTCATATTTCCATGAATGGATAATTGTTTAGTTTGGTTTCGTTTTTTAGGTAACTTCCCTACAATAATCGCCTTGTTAATTGTGTCTTGAGCCATTCTTCTATAGGTGGTCCATTTTCCTCCAGTAATGGTAATCAATTTAGATTTAGAAACAATAATTTTATGACTTCTAGAAATCTCTTTTGTTTTTTCTGATTTGTCTTTTGGTGCTGCCAAGGGTCTTAAGCCAGCAAAAACGCTTAACACATCTTCTCTACTAACTTTTTTATTCAAATATCTATTTGCTGTATTCAGGATAAAATTCACCTCCTCTTCTAAAGGTTTTGGTTCTAAACTATGACTGTCTAATAACGTATCTGTCGTACCTACCACTACTTTATTGTGCCATGGCACTAAAAACAACACTCTTCCATCATCTGTTTTAGGAATCATTATTGCATCATTTCCTGGTAAGAAAGATTGATCTAAAACTAAGTGTACGCCTTGACTAGGTCTGACAATGTTCTTTGCATTTGCATCATCCATTTGTAAAACATCATCTGTAAAAACACCCGTGGCATTAATCACAATTTTGGCGTTTAATTTGTAAGAAATTTCCGTTTCTGTGTCTTCAACTACGACACCATTTACAATACTTTTCTCATTTTTTAATAGCTTTTTTACTTTACAATGGTTTAGAACAGTAGCTCCTTTTTCTATACATGTTTGGGCAATATTTACAGCCAATCTAGAGTCGTCAAATTGCCCATCGTGATAAACAACACCACCCTTTAAGTTTTCACTTTTTAGTGTTTCTAACCTAAATGTTGTTTCGTCTTTATTGATGCGAATTGATTTACCAAAACTTAATTTTCCTGCTAAAAAATCATAGATTTTAAGTCCGACTGTATAAAAAAAATTATCCCACCATTTGTAATTGGGAATGATAAAGGATTGGTCTTTTACCAAATGTGAAGCGTTTTTTAGCATTAAGCCTCTTTCATATAAAGCTTCTTTTACCAAATCTATGTTTCCTTGAGCCAAATACCTTACCCCTCCATGAACCAATTTGGTACTTCTGCTTGATGTACCTTTAGCAAAGTCTATCTGTTCTAATAAAAGTGTTTTATAACCACGAGTAATACTATCTAAAGCCACACCTAAACCCGTTGCTCCCCCTCCGATAACAATTACATCCCAATTGGAATTTTCCTGTAATTGTTTAATTAATGACACCCTATTAAATAAGCTCACTTATTTATTATTTTAAATTATTTTATCGATTCAAATGTACAACAAAATGAAATGAAGCGAAATAAAACGAAACTAAATTTTAAGTTAATTACTATAAATATTTAATGAATTTTTATTTTATTCTTCGTTTACTTACATTTGTAATTGATTCAATACATCATTTATTGAAACCGAATAACCTTATAATACATGAAAAGACATCAGATTATATTGGATAAATTAAGTAAAGAAAAATATCTTGAAGTACTTGATCTATGCAAGTTGTTAGATGTTTCTGCAGTTACTATTAGGAAAGATCTAAAACTATTAGAAGAAAAGGGACTACTGCATAGAACCCATGGTGGAGCTTCTTTAGAAAATCCATATATCAATGAAAAGCCCATAAATGAAAAAGAAAAAATTTCTGTTGAAGAAAAAAATGGTATCGCACAAGCAGCAGCTCAATTAATTACCGAAAATGACTCTATAATGATTGCTTCTGGTACAACCGTACAAGCACTTGCAAAGTTTATCAAAACTCAAAAAAAATTAACAGTAATTACCTCTTCTTTAACTGTTGTTTTACATCTTATCCACCTTAAAAATATTGAAATTTTACAATTAGGTGGTTATATAAGACACAATTCAGCTTCTGTTATTGGTAATTATGCTGCCCATATTTTAGAAAATGTTTCTTGCAGTAAATTATTTTTAGGTGCTGATGGCATTGATTTAGACTATGGATTGTCTACAACCAACCTGGAAGAAGCTCAATTGAATAAAAAAATGTTGGCATCTGCCCAGAAAACTATTGTTTTAGCTGATTCTTCAAAATTTGGTAAAAAAAGCTTTGCTAAAATTTGTAGATTAGATCAAATAGATGAAATCATAACTGACAAAGGAATTTCTCGTTCTATCGTTACTGAATTAGAAGAAAAAGGGATTGTCGTAAATATAGTTTCGTAATTGCTTTTCTACTTGACTTTTTTAATCTACTCGATTTGATAAAAACCTAAAATGGCACTCATTGTTTTGTTAAAAATAATATACTATTTATCAATTTCACACGTTATATAGTATATTAAAAATAAAAAAAACATGAAAAAGTTATTACTCACATTATTATTTACCCCATTGTTTCTTACTGCTCAAACGACTGAAGAAGTTACCGTAGAGGCTGAAGAACAAGAAACCAAAATCATCGAAGAGATTCCTATTGATACAATTGAAGTTGTAGAAAAAGAGGCTGTAATTGAAGAAACCAGTAGTGTTGAAAAAGCTACTGAAAAACAAGAAGTTGTAGAAGTAGAGACTGAAAATCTTAACAAAAAACAAGAAAACAAAATCACTGACGAGGTGTGTGTTTCAGGAAACTGCAAAAATGGAACAGGAACCATGCAATACCAAACAGGAATCTATGTAGGATCTTGGGAAAATGGTTTGAGAAGCGGTCAAGGAAAATACACATGGACAAATGGTGATGTATATAAAGGAACTTGGCAAAATGATAATCGCCATGGCTATGGTGAATACCTTTGGCATGATGGGTCAAAATATAAAGGTAATTATAGTGTTGGAATAAGAAGTGGTTATGGTATTTATTATTATACCAACGGCAATATCTATGAAGGTACTTGGCAAAACAATCTAAAACACGGTATTGCAAACTTATATTTTAAAGATAGTGCTAACCTTGGTGGAAAGTATATCAATAATAAATATGTAAGTGGTACTGGTATCAATAGAGAGAATTACGACTATAAGCCTGTAAGCTTACGATAATGAATACGACTTAAAAAGAGGTAACATTAAGGTGTTACCTCTTTTTATAACAACTTCCCGTTTTTAAGAAATTAAAAGCGGGATTTTTTTATACTTTAGCTGAAAATATCACCATTGCAAAAAATTATAGTCTCTGTTACAAACGATTTAGCTACCGATCAACGAGTGCATAAAGTGTGTACAACATTGACAAATTTGGACTATGATGTAACTTTAATAGGAAGAAAATTATCAAAAACCCTTCCAATTAATAGGCCCTACAGAACTCTAAGAATGAAACTCCTTTTTAAAAAGAAGTTTTTATTTTATGCAGAATACAATATCCGTTTATTTCTAAAATTATTATTTCTAAAAAAAGATATTTTACTTTCTAATGATTTAGACACCTTACTTCCTAATTTTATAATCAGTAAACTGTTACGTAAAAAATTAGTGTATGATAGTCATGAATTATTTACTGAAATTCCTGAATTAATTGATAGACCTAGAATACAAAAAGTTTGGCTCTCTATCGAAAAAACTATTTTCCCTAAACTAAAAAATGTATATACCGTCAATGATAGCATCGCTTCCTTTTACAGAAACACATACAACGTTGATGTTCATGTAATTCGTAATATTGCCAAAAGATTAAATACTAAAACTGTTAATACCGTTTTAGCGGATAAAATAAAAGGTCATAAAAAGATGCTTATCCTTCAAGGTTCTGGCATTAACATAGACAGAGGTGCAGAAGAGGCTGTAAAAATGATGCAATATTTAAACAATATCATTTTATATATTATTGGGAGCGGCGATGTGTTTGAAAATCTAAAAAAACTACGAACATCATTAAAACTAGAAGATAAAGTTTTTATTAAAGACAAGGTTCCTTATACTGAGCTAATGGAATATACTAAAATAGCTGATTTAGGCTTGTCTCTTGATAAACCTACCAATTTAAATTATGAATACAGCTTGCCGAATAAGGTTTTTGATTATATACAAGCCCAAACACCATTATTAGTTTCTAATAGAAAAGAAGTTGCTCATTTAGTTACCGAAAATAAAATCGGTCTTGTAATTGACAATCATGAACCTAAAAAACTGGCAGATGTTGTAAATAAACTATTTTCAGATAAAAAGCAGTACCAACACTGGAAAGAAAATTTAGTGATAGCTGCTGAAAAATACAACTGGGAGTCTGAATCTGAAAAACTGAACGTTATTTTTAAAGAATTGAAATAATTTCTTTTATTTTTTATATTGATGTGGGTTTTTACGAACCCCTTTTTTAAAGAGCTTACGAATTCCCATTCTTAACTTATTGTCAAAACGTAAAATAACATCTCTCAATTTTTGACTTGGTCTTCCTCTAAATGATGTCACATGAAAAGTATCAGTATCCAACACTGGTTTTTCTGAAAAATAATAATTTGAAACACAACACCTCGCTTTATCAACCAACACTTTATTCACAGAATGCCATGATTTTTGATGTGTAGTCATAACTACCAATCTATTAAATTTACTGGTAATAGTAACAGGAGAATTTTCTAATCCTTTTGGCCATAATTCTAAATTACCGCCAAAAGAATCTTCCCAGTTTGGTGTTACATAATACAAGATATTTAAGACCCTCCAATGTTTTCTGTCTTTATCATGTGAATTGTCTAAATGCGGATTTAAAAACTTATCCTTTGGCATCATTGAAAGTCCACCAGCATAGAGAAATTCATCAGGAAAAATAGCTGTTAACCCACAAATTTCTTCAATTAATTGTACAACTTTTTTATCTTGAAAAGCATAAAGAACCTCTTCAAGTATCGGACTGTATTTATCCATTTGATACGCCACATACTTGTATTCTTTTAAACTTTTTCTTAAAACAGTTTTTTCTACAGAAGGAAACTCTTTAAATATACTTGCCGCTAATTCTTTTGGAAGTAAGTTATCCAAATAGAAGAAACCTATTTCATTTTTAGACGCTTCAAATTGCTTAGTTAACTGCAACTTTTCTTGTTGCAATCGTTTAAGAATTAATAATGCTATTTCTATTCTTGAATGTTTCAGAAAATTATAAATTATATCAAAGTATAAAAGTAGCTATAAATTATTTAAAATGCTATCTTGGCATTAAATTTTAGAACCTTTAAAATCTCAACGAAGCAATTACATATCGTATCATTTGATGTTCCTTTTCCTCCAAATTATGGTGGTGTTATTGATGTTTTTTACAAATTAAAGGCATTACATGAGTTGGGTGTCAAAATCTATTTACATGTTTTTGAATATGGTAGAGGTAAACCAAAAGAATTAGAACGTTATTGTAAACAAGTATTTTACTACCCTAGGTATTCATCTATAAAAAGTGTCTTTTCAAAAAAGCCTTATGCTGTAAAGTCTAGATCAAATAACTTATTGGTGCTTAATTTAAAAAAAATAAATGCTCCTATTCTTTTTGACGGATTACATGCAACCTCCCCTCTAATCTATGAAAATTTTAAGCATAGAAAAAAAATTGTCAGAGCTCATAATATTGAACATCTATTTTACGATGGACAATCAAAAAGTGAACGAAGAATTGATAAAAAGTTGTTCTTTAAAACAGAGACTATAAAATTTAAAACTTATGAAGAAATACTTCATAAAGTAGATTATATTTTAACTATTTCTCCTTTTGAGCAGCAATATTTTAGCACAAAATTTGCTGAAAGGTCTGTTTACATTCCTGTATTCCATCAGAATGATACGATAAAAAAAATCTCTGGAAAAGGTGATTTTGCTTTATATAATGGTGATTTAAGAATCTCTGACAATATAAAATCCGCTCTGTTTTTAATAGCAATTTTTAAAGATCTTGATTATCCATTAATATTGGCAAGTAGTTTTAAAAATGAGTTAATTTTTAATGAAGTTATTAAGCATAAAAACATAGATTTTGTACTTATTAAAGACGGAAATCACATTAATAACTTAATACAAAGTGCTCAAATGAATGTGCTACCAACTTTTCAAAAAACCGGAATCAAACTAAAATTAATCAATACTTTATTTAATGGTCGTTTTTGTGTGGTAACTAATGAAATGGTTGAAGATACAGGTCTTGAAGAATTATGTGAAATTGGTAAAACAAAAGAAGAGTTTAGTGAAAAAATTCTAAGATTAACTGATAAAAATTTCGATAAAGAATTTCAATTGCAACGAGAACAAGCCTTAAAAATATTTGACACAAAAACAAATGCTCAAAAAATTATTGATCTTCTGTATTAAACCACCTCAAAAACTTTTTCATTATCGCATTTAATCGTCTTATGTGGGTATTTTAAAATCAAAGGATAGTCATGTGTTGCCATTAAAATAGTTTTCCCTCTCTTATTAATTTCTTCTAACACGCTCATTACTTCTAATGATGTTTTAGGGTCTAAATTACCTGTAGGTTCATCAGCAATAATTAATTCAGGGTCATTTAGCAGGGCTCTTGCAATAGCAACACGTTGTTGTTCACCTCCAGATAATTGAAAAGGCATTTTAAAACCTTTAGTTTTCATTCCTACTTTTTCTAAAACTTCAGTAATTTTTGCTTTGCTTTTAGAACTGTCTTTCCAACCAGTGGCTTTCAAAACAAATAGTAAATTGTCATGCACATTTCTATCATTTAATAACCTGAAATCTTGAAAAACAATACCTAATTTTCTTCTTAAAAACGGAATCTCTTTTTCTTTTAATTTTTTTAAATCAAACCCTACAATATTACCTTCTCCTTTTAAAAGGGGTAAATCTCCATAAAGGGTTTTCATCAAACTACTTTTTCCTGACCCTGTTTTACCAATTAAGTACATAAAATCTCCATCATACAAATCAAGACTAATGTCTGAAAGTATTAAACTCTCTTGTTGAAAAATTGAAGTATCTTTTAAATGTAGTATTGGTTTTTTCATTTTATTCATCCTGAATTATGCTTCAAATTTACAGCTAAAATTTTAAAAAAGATTCAAAAAAGTTACTTTGGCTCGAAACATGTGTTATAAGTTCTGGTAAAAGAGAAAATTTAGTTAACAAAATGTTATATTAATTAACAATTATACAATTTCGGATAAATTACACGTTGTTTAATTTAAGTATGTTCTATTTTTGATATAATTATTTAGACACAGCTCATAAAAACAAACTATTGCAATGAAGCATCATTATAATTGGCTGCTAGCCCTATTTTTAATTTTATCAGTTTTTAGCTTTGCCCAAAAAACTGATATTTATACTAACCCTTTAAAAGAATACAATCATGCTATAGCATTGTATAATAATAGAGACTTTGTAGCGGCTAAACATCTTTTTAACAACTTAAAAAGTCAGTTTGAAGACAGTTCAGAACGTAAAGCAAATTGTGCCTATTATGAAGCTTTTAGTGCTATTCAAATTGGAGGGGATGTTGATGGAGATAGAATGATGCGTAATTTTGTAGAAAGATACCCTACTAGCACAAAACAAAATACAGCCTTTTTAGAAGTAGGCGACTACTATTTTAAAAATGCTAAGTATCCTTATGCTCTAAAATGGTACAAACGAGTTGAAACTAGAAACCTTTCTATCAATAAAGAAGAAGATTTTAATTTTAAATATGCTTACGGTTTGTTTGCTGTTGGAAGTCACACCAGAGCAAAAGAATATTTTCAAAAATTATTGACCTCGCAAGAATATGGCTCTCAAGCTAAGTATTATTACGGTTTTATCGCTTATCAAGCGGATGATTTTGATAATGCAGATCGTTATTTAAGTGAAGTAGCAGACGATAAAAAATTAGGTGATGACGTACCATATTATATGGCAAATATCAAATTTAAAACAGGTGAATTTCAAGAAGCAATTAATATTGCTGAACCGTTTTTAACCAAAGCTAATCGTAAACAACATTCAGAAGTTTCAAAAATTATTGGTGAGAGCTATTTTAACCTCAACAAATACAAAGAGGCAATTCCGCACCTTAAAAACTATAAAGGAAAGCGTCGTAGATGGAATAATACCGATTATTACTTTCTTGGCTATGCCTATTACCAGCAAAATGATTATGAGAATGCAATAGCTAATTTTAATAAAATTATTGGTGGAGAAAATGCCGTTTCTCAAAATGCCTATTACCATTTGGCAGAGTGTTATTTGAAAACAGACTTAAAAACTGAAGCCTTGAATGCATTTAGAAATGCCTCACAAATGAAGTATAATAATGATATTAAAAAAGATGCTTGGTTAAATTATGCTAAATTGAGTTATGAGATTGGAAACCCTTATAAAAGTGTACCAGACGTATTACAAGACTATTTAGATGAATATCCGAAATCAACAGCAAAAGAAGAAATTAGCGAATTATTAATCAGTGCTTATATTACTTCTAAAGATTATGAAGGGGCTTTAAAAGCTCTAAAAGATAAAAAGGAAAGCCATTATAAAGATTTGTATCAAAAAGTTGCTTTGTTTAGAGGTATACAGTTATTTAATGACAATGATAAAGAGAATGCTTCTAAACATTTTGATATTGCAATTAGCAATCCTCGTGAAGAAACAACTACTGCAAAAGCCATTTTTTGGAAAGCAGAAACCAACTATTTATTAAACAAATACAATGATGCTTTGGTTGATTTTCAACAGTTTAAAAATAAAAACACGTCAGGGCTAAAAGAAAATGAATTGGTAGATTATAATATTGCTTATTGTTATTTTAAAATAAAAGATTACAATAAGGCTGGAAAACAATTTCAAGCCTATATCAACAATAACCCATCAGATAAAGATAAAGTTAATGATGCTTATTTACGGTTAGGTGATGCCTCTTTTGTATCTAGTAATTACAATCAAGCTATTAAAGCTTACAATCATGTCATTAATAATAATGGTATTGATAGAGGTTATGCACACTTTCAACGTGCTATGAGTTATGGTTTTACTGGTAAAAACACTAATAAAATAACCGATTTAAAATCTTTTTTAAAAACATATTCAAAATCTACCTTGCGGGATGATGCTTATTATGAATTGGGCAACTCATACATTACAGCAGAAAATAATGATGATGCTTTAGCCGCGTATAATAGTCTATTACAGCATCACAAACGGAGTTCTTATGTGCCAAAAGCCTTATTAAAACAAGGGTTAATTTATTATAATATTGAACGAGATAATGAAGCTCTAGACAAATATAGACGTGTTGTTAATGAGTTTCCAAATACCAGTGAAGCGAAACAGGCTGTTGCAAATGCTCGTCAAATTTATGTAGACCTTGGTCGTGTTGATGAATATGCTGCTTGGGTTAAGGAGTTAGACTTTATCAATGTTACCGATTCTGATTTAGAAAATGACATGTATGAATCTGCCGAAAAACAATACCTACAAAACAATCGTAAAAAAGCAATATCTGCCTATAAAAGCTACTTGAAAGATTTTCCCAACGGGGCTCATGCTTTACAAGCTCATTTCTACTTGGCAGAAGCTTTATTTTCAGAAAAACAACAATCTGCAACAATACCTCATTACAATCATGTAATTGACCAAGAACGTAATGAGTTTACAGAACAGGCCTTATCAAGATTAGCACAGGTTTATTTAGAGTCTGAAAACTGGGCAAAAGCAATGCCTATCTTAGAACGTTTAGAGGCACAAGCTGATTTTGCTCAAAATATCACTTTTGCTCAAAGTAATTTAATGAAAGGGCATTATGAATTAGAACATTATGAAGATGCTGTTGCTTATGCAGAAAAAGTATTACAACGCCCTAAGTTAGAAAACAGAGTGAAATCTGATGCTAAAATAATTATTGCCCGTTCTGCTTTTAAAACTGGTGACGAGAGAAAGGCTCAAGATTTTTATGAAGAAGTTAAAAAAATTGCCAAAGGTGAATTAAAGGCTGAAGCTCTGTATTACGATGCTTATTTTAAGCATCAAGAAGGTAATTTTAAAGTGTCTAATACAGTAATACAAACTTTAGTAGCAGATTATTCAGCTTATAAATATTTTGGAGCTAAAGGCTTAATTGTTATGGCTAAAAACTTTTACGGATTACAAGATGCTTATCAAGCCACTTATATTCTTGAAAGTGTCATAAAAAACTTTTCAGATTATAAAGATGTAGTTGATGATGCAAAGGCAGAACTACAAAAAATTAAAACTGAAGAGGCAAAAACAAATGAGTCTGTAAACCCAAATAATTAAGTTAGAATTATATACTATGAAAAAATACATTTCAATACTGATAATCCTTAGTAGTACAATAACTTTTGCTCAAGTGAAAGACACTCTAGGTACAGAGGTTATTAATGTCGTAAAGGCTTATTCACCAACAGTTTCTGATGCATTTAAAATTAAATCATCTCCAGAGATTGATACCACTAAAGTAGATTCAAAAAAGAAATTAAGTTATTCCATTTTTTCTATTCCGGTTGCCTCAACATTTACACCTGCAAAAGGAAAAGCAAAAGTTTTAAAAATAAACCCAAGTCCGCTGGTTTACGACAATTATATTTCTGCTGGTTTTGGTAATTTTACAACACCTGGTGTTGAAATTTTTGTTCATAGAAATAGTAATAGATATAATGATTTTGGAGCTTTTTTTAATTTTATTTCTTCTAAAGGAGGGATTAAAGACATTACTTTAAATGATGATTATTTTGATACTCGATTAGATCTTTTTTATAAACATAAAGAACGCAAATTTGATTGGCAAATTAATGGTGGGTTTAGATTAGAAAAGTACAATTGGTACGGCTTACCCGAACATATTAATTTCACAGAAACTCTTTTAGAAGGTATCTCAGAAAAAATAAAATATCTTGATGCTTATATAGGCGGAAAAATTGATTATAAAGATTCTTTTTTTCAAGGAGGTACAGTAGAATCAAATAGTTTTACTGATGGAGATGGCAGTGCTGAATTACATTTTTTAGCCAAACCAAAAATAGAATTCCCAATTGCTTCAGAATATATAAATGCTGAAACTAGAATAGAATTTTTAAACGGCAGGTTTACTTCAGATTATGATAATTTAGACGACTTAAAGTATACTTTTTTTAACATTGGTTTCAGTCCTAGTTTAGAAATATTACGTAACAATTTAACCGTTAATTTAGGAGTACATTTATTGTATAGTTCTGGCTCAGGATCTGGCAATGAAAGTAAAGGTTATTATTATCCTAACGTTACAGCCTCTTATAAGTTAATTGATGAGGTATTAACCTTGTATGGTGGTATAACTGGTGGTTTACATCAAAACACCTTTAAAGGGTATGCAAATGAAAACCCATTTGTGTCGCCTACTTTACATATAAAAAGAACAGACGAACAATACAATGGGTTTTTCGGTTTAAAAGGTAAACTAGCATCAAATATTGCTTATAACTTCAAAGCTTCTTATAAAAATGAAAGAGACAAGCCTTTGTATAAATTAAACGTAGCAAAAACTGATGGTAATTTACCTACTACACGTAATTATGAAATCGGAAACTCTTTTAATGTAATCTATGACACCATTGCGACTATTAGTGCTTTTGGAGAGGTTACTATAGATCTTTCAAAACAGTTTAAATTAGGTGGAAATTTTGAATTCAATCAATACGACACCAAAAATGAAGCTGAAGCGTGGAATTTACCTAGTTTAAAAGCAAGTGTATTTACCAATTATAATAACGACAATTGGTTTGCTGGTGCTGATTTGTTTTATGTTGGTAATCGTAAAGATCAGCTTATTATTAATGTACCAGCAATCCCAACCTATACCGTTACCAATATTAATTTAGGTGATTATGTAGATTTAAACCTTAATGGAGGTTATAAATTTAATGAAAAATTAACGGTATTTGCCAAAGTAAATAATGTAATGAATAGCAATTATCAAAAATATACTAATTTTTATGTACAAGGCTTACAAGTATTTGGTGGTCTTACCTATAAGTTCGATTTTTGAAAAAAATCGAATCCTGAATTCATTTCAGGATCTCATTAAGATTTTTTCAAAGTTTTAGAGAACCAAATTTTATTGCCCAATTTATTAGTACTAAGTTTTTTTTAATTTCCCTTTTACTTATACTAATACGTTGGGTTTTTTTATGACAAACTCAAAAATGTGCCAAAACAGATACTGAAAAATTACGTTCTGGAGAGAGGTACTAATGAGTATCGTTTAAAGTAACAAAATCAATGAAATTTTCTCTATCAACAATATTAGATGTTGCATCATATGCTTCAGTAAATTTTTTAGGAATTTTTGTTTTTTTATTCTTGTTCCATTTAAATTCATAAGCAGAAACAACACTATTTCTTTCTTCTATCCAATCTATTTCTTGTTGTTGTTTGGTTCGCCAAAAATAATAATTTGTATAAATACGCTGATAATGTAAATGTTTTATACGTTCTGAGATTAAAAAATTCTCCCATAACTCTCCTTTATCACTCCTTAATTCAATACTATTATAATTATTGATAATGGCATTGCGTATTCCATTATCGTAAAAATATATTTTTTTATTAAATTTAATTTCATTTCTAAGGTTTCTACTAAATGATTTCAATCTAAAAACAACAAAAGCCTTTTCAAGAAGGTCTATATAACTACTTATTGTTTCTTTGTTAACGCCTAGTAATTGAGCCAATTCATTGTAAGAAACCTCTGAGCCCATTTGATAGGCAAGGGCTTGAACTAGCTTTTCTAATATGTCAGGTTTTTTTATGGCTGATAATGATAAAATATCTTTATATAAATAACTATTTGTTAATGTTTTTAATATTTCAATTTCATTGCCTGAATTATTAATAACATCAGGATACATTCCATAAATTAATCGGTCATTTAATTGCTGGTATGAATTGACATATCCTTGGTTTTCTTGAAACTCTTCCCAAGAAATAGGATATAGTTTATATTCCCATTTTCTACCTGTCAAACTTTCGTTTATTTTATTATTTAAGTCAAATGCTGAAGAACCACTTAATATTAATTGCACATGTGTAAATTGATCATTAATAATTTTAGCCGTTAAACCAATATGGTTTATTCTTTGTGCTTCATCTACAAAAACTACTGTATTCTTTCCAATAACTCTTTTTAACTGTTGCGTATTTATATTTTCTAGTAATTCTCGGGTAGAAATATCATCACCATCTAAAAATAAATAGTTGTCAAAATCATTTAAAATACTTTTAATTAAGGTTGTTTTTCCTGTTTGACGTGGCCCAATTAAAACAATAGTTTTTCCTTTAAAAAATTTCTTCTTTAAATCTGAATAAATAATTCTATTAAATTTCATGTGTTTATATTCATTACCTTCCTGTCTCATGCTGTTTTATAATGGTTATCTCAACGGTTTCGGATCATCATTCTTGCTTCATAAGAGAATATTTTACGATACAAAGATATAAAAAATATTTACAAACAGCCAAAAGTTAGTCTTTTTGGCTGGTACGTTAGCCAAAAGTTATATTTTTTAGCTGTTAAAATAGCTAAAAGTTAAATTTTAAAGATTATTCACTCCTCATTACTCCCAACGCTTCGGGGCTGAATGATATTCAAATATTAAATAACTGAATTAAAAATGTGCCAACACTGACAAAGAAAAATTACGTCCTGGAGCAGAAATACCTGAAGCAAACTCTTTATAATGTACATCAAAAATATTATCGACTGACAATAAAGCATCAATATTTTTAGTGAGCTTGTATTTTGAATTAAAATTTAATGTAGCCCAAGCTGGTGTACCGTAATAAGTATCTGTTGCTGATAAGTAAGGTGTGTCTTCAAACCTGTCAATCCCTTCTGAAAGGTTATAATTTTTAGGTTTTTTTCTACTGTTAAATTTATAATCTAAGCCTAATTCTAACCTTCCTTTTTCATAATATAAAGCTATGTTGCCAAATAATGGTGGTATAGAAGATAAAGGTTCTTCTGTATCATAAGTATATCCTTTAGTATGGGTAATGGAAGCTCTGGTATTAAAATGCTTTGATATTGTTCCTTTTAAGTCTATGGTACCGCCAAAAATATAAGCCTTATCTTTATTGATATTTGCTACAATATTCGCTTCTTCTCCGTCATAAAACAGAGTTCGTTTTCCATTTAAAATAAAATTTCCTCTAGTAATATAATTATCCAACAAAGTATAATAGGTAGTTGCACTAATATAGAATTTTTTAGTATTAAAATATTTTAAAATTCCGAATTCAGCATTGTAAACATATTCGGGTTTTAAATTGATGTTTGGTACAGTAACATCACCTCTTCTTTCTCTTACTTTACCTAAATCATCTAAATTTGGTGATCTAAAACCTGATGATAATACACTATTAATTTGCCAGCTTTTTGTGGGTTTAAATACATAACCTATGGTGGCGGTAATTGAAGAGTTATTTACAGAAATATTGTTGTCAGGTAAAGTGAAAAAAGTATCGTCTAACCATATCGCTGTTAGGTTTGTATTGGTAAAACGGATGCCTGAATTTAAGGTTGATGTCTTGCTAATATCTTGTCTATAATTTATATAAGCAGCACTAGTGGTATATGTGCTACCTCCGTCAGCATATCTAGATTGTACTGGAAATGTGCCTGAAAAACCAATAATTTTATTCTCATTTACAGCCAACGTTTTTCCTTCTGGATTTGAGTTTACATTGTTATGTGTAAATTCTAATCCGTAAGCTAAAATTCTGTCCTTTGATTTTGTTAATGGTACTGAAAAATCTGTATTTATACTGATTACATCTACTTTTTCTTTTCGTATAGTTCTATCTAAGCTATTAAATTTTCTATTGACTCTTGATTCTTTTATCTTTTGATAAGCTAATGTTATGGTACCATTATCTAACCATTTTTTATTCGGGTTTATTTCTAATTGTGTAGATGCCAAAAAACGTTCTTGTGGACCGTAATACCATTCTGCATAACGTAATTTACCATCTCTTTTTTCTGTCAATCGATCAAAACGTGGAATATCTGAAGTCGTGCTAAACTGAAAATTGACATTCAATTTGGTTTTTTTAGAAAACGGTATAAAGAACTTTTGTAAAACATCTGTTTGAGTATAACCTGTATTCCTCTGTATGTTTGGGTCTGAATTTCTTACCGGATTAGTGTTATAAAATGTATTTGTATTGTTAGAGTACTCCAAAACTTTCCCCCAGGTATCAAAACCATGGTTTCTGTTTTTTCCCATTTTTAAATCACCGAAACTGCTGTGAGAAACACTTGTAAATGATGCTATTTTTTTAAAAGATAATTCTACACCTACTTGGCTAGTAAACTCATTGTTAACGGTGCTATACCTCCCCAAAAAGGAAGTGTTGATATTGGTATTGTCACTTAGTGTAGGTTTTCTAGTGTAATAGTGAATAACTCCTCCTAAAGCATCTGAACCATAAATTACAGACGAAGGACCAAAAATAACTTCTGTTCTCTCTAACATATTTGGTGAAACACTAATGGAATTCTGCAAATGTCCTTTTCTGTATATGGCATTGTTCATTCTAACACCATCAACCACCAATAAAACTCTATTAGCTTCCATACCCCTCAATACAGGGCTGCCTCCACCAAATTGCGATTTCTGTACTTTTATTCCTGGTATTTCTGCCAAAAGATCTGCAGAAGTTTGTGGTGAAAGTCGTTGAATATCTTGAATAGAAAATACATCTATTTGCTCTGCAATCCGCTTACGTGATTCTTTGCCTTTTGAAGTCGATAAAAACACCTCTTCTAAATGATGAGAAGTACTGCGTAAATAAACTTTATCAGACGTCAATTTCCGTTTTAAAACTTCATATTCAATATATGTAACATGCGTGAAAGATAGAATTTCATTATCTTCAAAATCACTGAGGTCAATTTTTCCATTTTTATCAGAAACTTTATGTTTACTATTATCTTCATTTACAACTGCAACATTTACTATCGGAAACTCAGATTCTTCATCTAAAACTATAATAGTTTGAGCTGTGGATGTATAAACAATAAAATAAGCTATAACTGCAAAAAATCTCTTCATATATAAAGGGTATTTACTTTAATTAAATACCATTTTCAAAACTTCTAATGATTTAGGTTTTCTAAATCCTGGTAAATGTAATTCAAAATATTGTATTAAGGTTTCTAATAAACTTTGTCTACTTTTTTTATTAAATTTCAATTTATCTAATCCCTCAAAATTTGTGCCGTATAACTGTTTAAAATAAATTAACTTTTCACCAGAAATATAATGTTTTGATGTGATGTGGTCTGTAAATTTACCTTCTAATAAATCAAAGTATAACGATTGTTTCTCTTTTTCAGGATAAAAACCAAGATATTTGGTCAAATTCATTAAAAATTTTAGATGAAAATTTGCAGCTTCCTCTTGTGAATCTAACCAAAAAAAAGCGGTTTCTAAATAGTGAAATAATTCTAAATTTTCCTCCTCTTCTCTTAAAGCATTGGTCAATACTTCTGACAAAAAGACCAGCATGGTTTGCTTAACTACATTTGTAGGTATTGTTGTGTAAGGTCTTGATATTTTAATGTCATTTATAAAATGTAACGACCTATTGTTCTTATAATTTGCTGTGATTTCTAACTGTGTAAGAGGTTGAAAATAAGCGATAGAAAATTTTCCTTTGCTTTGTTTGAAAATTCGTTTTATAAGGTAGGTCCTTAATCCTTGTTCGGTATAACACTTTACAATTAAATCATTATCACCATATTTAATCGCATTTAATACTATGGCTTTACTAGTAATCAGCATTAAGGTAGATTCTAAAAAAGGTTAATTAATAATGGCTATTTTAGTAATTGATGTTTCTGATTTATCTGGTATGGTTAACAGTACAATATAAACGCCAGAAGCAACTCTACTCCCTGCCAAATTGGTTTTGTTCCAAATCACTTTACCTCCTTTTAATTCTTGGCCTTCAACGACATTTGTTTCGTGTACTAAGCGTCCTGATGCATCTAGAATTTTAACATTGGTTCCTCTTGGTAAATGTGTCCCATTTCTACCATCAATGGTAACAAATGCATGTTCTTTTTTTACAGGATTAGGATAAGCGTATACTTCTCCTAATTCATCCCCGAAAGGGGCAACATTATTATTAAAAGCAACAATCCCTTTATCTGTAGCAAAAAAAACTTTACCGTTACTATTATCTACTTTAATTTTTATGATTTTATTAGATGGTAAAGGCGAGTTGTCTTTATTAAAATTAAATAAGGTTTTTCGCCCTGATGGATTGGTAGCTAGTACTCCGCCAGTATCTGTACCAAACCATTTATTGTCAGCACCATCAATAGCTATAGAACTCACCGGTTGATTACCTAATAATCTTTTTGCAATTCCATCATCTTCAATAATAACAGGCAATGCATCATAAATAGTATTATCAAAAATACCTCCTGCATTAGAATAAACCACCAAGCCCTTTTTTGTACCAATCCATATTCTATTATTTCTGTCAACAGCCAATGTGTTTACTCTAGGGTCTGGTAATGATCCTTTTGTAGAGCTTGTAATTAATGCACGTTTTCTGTCTCCTGTTTCATTATAAACCAGCAAACCATTTCGTCTTGAACCTATCCAGATACTCCCTGTTCTATCAACAATCAATTCAGATAAACCAAATGCGTTGTTGGTAACAATTGAACTCAAATCAAACTCACTCCAATTTCCATTAGCATCCAATTTTTTTAATCTGTTATTTACCCAAGAGTTGCTCACCCATAAATTACCTCTATTATCAAAAGCTGCACCATTAATTCTAACACTATTATAGTTTGGGTTATCAGGAGCTAAGTCTTCTAAGCCACTATTGGTATGATTCCAAAAATTAGTGATTACGTCATTTTTAATAACCAATAGACCCCCAGATGCATTTAAATCTTCTGGAGATGTTTGCCCAAATGAACTCAAATATACTTTATCTGAATTTTCAGGATCTATAGTGATATGCACTAAATCTCTTGCAGGGTAAGTAGAATTATAAGGTGTGTTTATCCAATCATCTCCGTTGAAATGACTAAATCCTTTTTTGCTTTGTCTTGGTGTAAAAGAAACATCATAACCTCCATAAACAACCCATAAATTATCGTTTTGAGCTGTAATTGAAAAAATATCATTAGATGTAGGTCCTTGTGGGTGAATTTCAGTATAATCAATAGCATTTGAAATACTACGGTGTAGAATTCCGAAATCTGTTGTACCTAAATAGACTGAATTTTCATCGGCATAAGCAGCTTGTAAGTTATAGTCAAAATCAACTGTTGTATTCGTTGTTATTTGATGGTTCAAATCAATATTATACACATAAGCTGCTTTTCTTGTCGTCGCTGTAATGAAATTTTCTGAAGCCTTTAGTTGTAAAATTTTATCGCCGAAAGCACCTATAAGTTGTAGCGAATTAATTGCATTTACTTTATAAAAGCTATTCTCTTTTGATACAAAAAGTTGATTGTTAAATACCTCAACTGATTTAAACTCTCCTGTAAAACTACCTTGTGGTTGCTGCCAATTATTAAAATCTATCAATGCTTTTGAGGTTACATCTGCAGTAAAAATACCCAATTCAGTTGTTGCATAAATCACATCATTAAAAATAGCAATTTGGTGAATGTTTAGCACTGAAGAATTCTCTCCTATAAAATAAGTCTCTCCATATTCTAGCTTTTCTATATCATAAACAACAATGGCAAACGGTGTAGAAAAATAAAGTTTATTATTATATTCTGCAATGTGCTTGATTGCCTTCTCGCCTGTAATACTTAATCGTTTAATGTCATTTGCTAAGGTGATTTTTCCTTCGGCATCAATAATTTCTAGCAATCCATTTTGATAGCCTATTATTAATTTTTGATATGCATCACTGTAATGGATACTTGAAGTAGTCTCTCCTGACAAGCCTTGAATTGAGGATAATTTTTCAATTTCCTGATTGTCTTCATCATAAATAAACACAGCATTGTCAGCTATCGCATAAATTTTAGAACCTACCTTGACAAGGTCTTTAACATTGTTGTAAGAGTAAAAATCTTCCCAGTTTGCACTAAAATCTGTTTGTGACCAACTTATTGTTGATAGAAAAAAGATAAAAAAAACCTGTATTTTCTTCATGTTTAAAAAAGATATTCCTGCCAAAGATATTGATTATTACTTTAGGTAGATTCTATGGGTTCATTTTTAATTTTTTAGGAAATTTAATCGTCACTTTAGTTCCTGTATTATTTTCATCAGTTATATCTTCAATGATTACATATACATTTTTATTTTCATGCAATAATTTAATTCTATCTTCTGACGCTTTTAATCCAAATGGTTTTCTGTTTGATTTTAGTTTTACCGTTTTCGCTTCTGATTTTTTAATCCCCACTCCGTTATCTATAATCTCACAAAGAATACTATCATCTTGATTGTAAACAGACAAGCTAATTACTTTATACCCTTTATTATTGGCAAAACCATGCCAAATAGCATTTTCTATAAAAGGTTGCATAAATAATGGAGGGACTTGTATCTCTCTTAAGTTTATGTTTTCATCTATAGTAAGTGCATAATCAAAGCCATTTGTCATTCGCATTTGTTCTAATTTTATATACAAACCTAAAACTTCTAAGTCATCATCTAAAGGAACCGTTAAACTGGTTGAATTCTTTAAAATTTCTCTAATTAGTCTTGAAAATTTTGTGATATAGTCTGATGCTTTTTCTTTGTCGTATTGTAATACAAAATTATTTATTGAATTTAATGAATTGTATAAGAAATGAGGATCCATTTGTGTTTGTAAAACTGTCATTTTTAAATCTGCCATTTCTTTGATTTTTAGAACTAACTCATTTTCAATTTCAATTTTATTTTTCTCAAAAGATTTTAGTTTATTTCCAATAATTAAAGCTGTCATCATCATTTCAATCACGGCTCCTAAATACATCAAAAATTTAGGTTGAAAACCTGTTTTTTCTAAATAATTTTCTCCTAAAACTTGTTTTATTAAATAACTAGACGCTGTTAAAACCAAAAAAGAAAGAGATCCTATAATAAAATAAGTAACATGTTTTCCTTCAATTTTTGTAAGAACAAAGTAAGTCAAAATAGAAAAAACAGCAAAAATTGGCATTAAAAAAATAAAGAACTCTTCTTGATAACTTGAACCAAAAAAGGCTTGAATCAAAACAAAAATAAAAGCGGCTACGAGAATTGATTTCATAACCAACACTATTGATAGATCCCATTCAGGAATCATTTTTTTTGTTTCTAACACTTCTCTACCAAAAGAAATATAAGCAACAACTCCTAAAAATAATAATGAATAGTTTAGATAATCATAAACAAGTTCAAAGGAACTATTACTTATGTTTTTTAATAAATAAATAAAAAAACAAAGTAAAAATAAACTATAATACAGGTATTGTTTATTCTTATTTAAAAAAAATAGGGCCAAGTTATATATAGCAACAAATAAAATTGCTCCTCTAATCCATGCATATATTTCAGAGCTAAAGTCTAATAACATTTATAGATTTCTTATAGAAGTTTTTCTAATAATTCATTTTTCTTATTTCTACTGACACCTGCCTCTAAACCATCACTCATAGTCAATATACCACCCATACTTTTTGAATATTCTTTAATATGATTCATATTAATTAAATAGGAAGCATGTACTCTAAAAAAATCAGAATATTGAAATTTTTTCTCAACCTCTTTTAGTGTTTTGGTCACCAATATTGTTTTCTTTTCTCTTAAATAAATAGTTGTATAACTTTTATCAGATTTTAACATGATTACATCATCTTTATCCAATAAAAAAATTCTACCATCTGCAGCAATACTTATTTTTTCATTTTTCTCATTGAGATTAGAAAACAATGATTGTAGTTTCTCTTCTAGTTGATTACCTTTGCGTGATTCTTTTACTTTTTTTACTGCACTTATCAATTCATCTTTATCAACTGGTTTTAATAAATAATCTAGTGCTGAAACTTTAATCGCTTTTAATGCAAACTCATCATGAGCAGTAGTAAAAATGAGATCAAAGTTTGTATATGATAGATGCTGTAATAATGTAAAACCATCAATTTCAGGCATTTCAATATCTAAAAAAACTAAATCTGGTTTTTCTTTTTCTATAACTTTTATAGCTTCTTTTGGTGAATTACATTTAATGATCTCAAGCTCATCAATATAACGATTTAGTTTCCATTCTAAAGCTTCTAGTGCGTTGATTTCATCATCAACTAATACTGTCTTTAACATGGGTAGGATAAGTTAGAGTTATTGTAAGATAGCAAGGTACTACTTTTTGTAGTAATACTCCTAAAAAGTTAGTCCGTTATTTCTATAAACCGCTTCAATTCATTCCCTAATTCATCAATAACTGTAATGATATGTTCCCCTTTTTTAGGGGTAATTGCCATTTCATGAAAGGTTTGGGTTGTACCTATAAAATTGGTGTCTAAATACCAAAAAACTTTACTATTTGAAATGGTATGAGCTAATTTAAAAACCAACTCGTTAGTTTGTTGGTTAAAATCTTTAGGTAAAAACACTTTTACTCTTTCTTTAGGATATATAAAGTCCATTACTGCTTTATCACTAGTGTTACAACCATTTTTAAACGAAGGTAAGGTTTGATAATTCGGATTTTTACGTTGATAATAGAATTCTAATAGTGGAGGTAAAACAAACCAACTGGTATGTTTCATTTTATTTATAGGATAACAGGATGAATTCACTTGATGTTGCTCATTCTCGTCTAAATGTACCCATAAATGATAAGGACAAGCCTTTGTTCTAAGTCCTGATCTTTGTACAAAAACAGAATCTTTTGCTTCACAAATTTCTGAAGCTCTATATCCACTTTTTCTACATACTGGTATCTTAGTTAATTCATCAAAAGGCTTGACAAACCATTTGCTTTTAGGTAATACATTAAAAACATCAAATAAAATAGGTGCTGCTGTAGATAAGCCTACCAAACCTGGTCTGCCTTCACCATCAGCATTACCAACCCAAACACCCACAACATAATCTTTGGTTGAACCAATTGCCCAAGCATCTCTAAAACCAAAAC
>JAMONB010000392.1 GCA_027066745.1 Flavobacteriaceae bacterium | reverse complement strand
CTAAAAATAAAATTTTACAGACCTTTGCAAAAAGATTGATTGCAACTGTTAAAGACAGTTCTTCTTTAGGAGTAGGAATTGCAGCACCTCAGGTAGGCATTCTTAAAAATATTATTGTGGTACAACGACTAGATAAAGATAATGAACCCTTTGAGGTTTATTTAAACCCTGTAATAAAGTATTACTCTAAGCAAAAAAGACCTTGCCCTGAAGGATGCCTTTCTATACCCAACAGACGTGCGGTTACTTTAGACAGGTCATTTGAAATTAGAATAGAATACGATAGACTTGAAGGAACACATCATTCTGAGAATATTGAAGATTTTGTCTCCGTTATTTTTCAACATGAAATTGATCATTTAAATGGAATTTTGTTTATTGACCATTTGTTAAAAGAAAGTAAGAAATAGTCAGTATAAAAACTAATGATAGTTTTATCATTAAAAATGATAAAAAACTAACTAAAAAAAACTTAAAAATACTATACTTTTGTAATCTAAAACAGAAAATATGTCTGATACTATAGAAAGAATAAAATGTTTAATTATTGGTTCTGGTCCTGCCGGATATGCTGCTGCAATTTATGCTGCTAGAGCTGATTTGAAACCTGTTATGTATACAGGTATGGAACCTGGTGGACAATTAACAACCACTACTGAAGTTGATAACTACCCTGGTTACCCAGATGGTATTGATGGTACAACCATGATGGAGAATTTCAAAAAACAAGCTGAACGTTTTGATACTGATGTGCGATTTGGCCTAGCCACTAAAGTAGATTTTAGTGATAAAGTTGGAGGTATTCATAAAGTAACTATTGACGGAAATAAAATTATTGAAGCTGAAGCTGTAATTATTACTACAGGTGCCACTGCTAAATATTTAGGTTTACCAAGTGAAGAACGTTTAAAAGGAGGTGGAGTTTCTGCATGTGCAACTTGTGATGGTTTCTTTTATAAAAATCAAGATGTCATTGTTGTTGGGGCTGGTGACACTGCTGCTGAAGAAGCTACTTTTTTAGCAAAACTGTGTAGTAAAGTTACTATGTTGGTACGTCGTGATGAGATGCGTGCTTCAAAAGCAATGCAAAATAGAGTTTTCAATACAGAAAATTTAGAAGTTTTGTTCAATACTGAATTAGATGAAGTATTAGGCGATACTGTTGTAGAAGGAGTTAGAGTTGTAAATAACAAAACCCAAGACAAACATGAAATTACTGTAACTGGTGTTTTTATTGCTATTGGTCACAAACCAAATACAGAATTGTTTAAGGGCATTTTAGCTATGGATGATACTGGCTATTTAATCACTGAAGGTAAATCTACTAAGACAAAATTACCAGGTGTTTTTGCTGCTGGTGATGTTCAAGATAAAGAATACCGACAAGCTGTTACAGCTGCAGGTACTGGTTGTATGGCGGCTTTAGATGCGGAGCGTTATTTGGCTGCCTTAGAGTAATTGTAGTTTTAATGACTACTTGTACTCAGAGACAAAACCTCTTCGTTGCAAGAACTAAGACTTTTCTGTCTTGGCTTTTGATTCTATAAGTTTTGAATCTTTTTGCTTACAATACCAAAAGAGGCTGTTTCACTTTAGAAACAGCCTCTTTTCAACAAAAAAACAAAATTTTCAATTTTTTAACTTCCACTAATACTACCACCAGAAGAACTATTTTTATCTACAGTTTTAGGGCTTCCTATGTATTTTATATTACCGCCACTACTTGCATCTGCATCTAAATCATCACTTACATTTACTTTAATACTTGCTCCACTTGACACATCTGCATTACATGTTTTTACTGCTAATTCTTTAGCTTTTATATTACTTCCACTCGATGAATTGGCTATAAAATTCCCTGCCACTCCTTTTAGCCTTGCACTTGAGCCACTACTGGTATCGCAAGATAGATCTGAAACATTTAACATCAACCTTACACTTGAGCCACTTGATAAATTGACTTCAAAATCATCTGCTCTTATTGTGTTTTCTGAAATAACTTCTGCCCCGCTAGATGCTTTAATTTTATCAATTTCTTTAGCGGTCAAATAAATTTTTCTAGAAGTAGATTTCCAAATATTATCTTCAGAATAGATGTTTAAAACTCCATCTTCTACTTCAGTAATAATAAGGTCGTGTAAATTTTCATCCGCTTCAAGCGATAAAGATGTTTCCTTACCCATTGTTAAACTTACTTCAATTCCTTGACTCACTTTAATCTCTGTAAAATCAGATGAAATTATTCGGCTTTGTGTAATCACATTTCCATTTCCTTTTATTCCATTTACTAAACATGAAGTACTTAAGAAAAGTAATAACACGGCTGTAATTTTTAATATTGCTTTCATATGTTTATATTTATTGTTTTTTAACTGTCATATGCTGTTCGCTATTAAGCATTCACTTGGAAGTGAAAATTTAGCATGCTCGGTTCATAATTTTTATTTTAATGTTCTATTATTAATTTGATTCAAATTTCGTTTAACACTAATAATTGTACAACTCACAATTACTGAATTGTTGAATTAGTATGATGAAATGTATTCATATTTGATATAATTATTTAATCACCACGCCATTCTTGTCTAGTTTGACCTCTACTTTTTCATCATTATCATTGATTTCAATTTTTAAACTATCTTTAGTCATGTTTAAATTAACACCATCTTTTTCTTTTCTTTCTTTCTCTTCATCAACTTCTACTTTTAGTACAGGACAGTCTAAACACTCTAAACCTGCATCAGTCATTTTAAAATAATGTTCTGGCATATCTCTACTGTAAATATTACCAATCGTTTTTATACGTCTTAAAAAAACTCTTGTTGATTCATCAAAATATAAAACTTGATTTTTAGGCACGTACAATGTCACTATTAAATCTTGGTTTCTAAAGGTATTGTTTCTTTCTGTTAAGAAATAACTATTAAATAACAAATTGTTATCTAACAACTCATATTTATACTCTAATTGCTTCGCATTTTCTCTAGCTAATAAATGCGTTCTGCCATTTGCCTTTTTATAAATTTTCACATAAGCCTCTGTGTTATCTGACTCTTTTACATTAATATTAACATCGTTAGAATAGTATTTTACTTGATCATTTGCGTCTAACACCCTCTTAAAAAATGAGCGTTGCGTAAAATTATTACTATTTGATAGCAACTCATCATCAATCATTTTTATCGTTAAAGTATCAGTAGTTTTAATATAAATATCTGTTTTTTCAATTGAAGATCCTTCATTTGCATATTCCATGCTTTGTCTAGCAATAAAATAAATGGTTGCAAATAAGGCGATAATCCATAAACTTAAAAATATCAGTTTTGTAGTTTTGCTTAAAATTTTTGTTTTGTTTGAAAGTATAAACAATCCCAACACAAAAAATAATAGTAATGGAACTCCAAATAAAATCAATAGCACTATAGATATTAACCAAATCGGGAAACCTACAGTATTAAATTGAGGAAACTCTCCATTAATATTAATGAGTGTATTCGCTCCCATAAAATCTACTGTACCAGCTGTGAACAATGAAATTATCAATGCTATAAGGGCAATTATGGATACAACAATTACGATTACTCCAATAAACTTTCCCATCACCATAAAAAAGCCCACTATAATTTTACCAAGGGTATTGATAAAATCTTGAATGCCATTTCTAGACCTTATCTGGGCTTTACTTAGCCCTTTTTTTTTAAATGAATTCGAAACATTTTCATAACTATCTTTCACCGCATCGCTTACATCATGTGCTGCACTTCTCATCATTTCAGACACTCCTCCAAACTCTTCTCTAATCTTTTTTTCTATGTTTGAAATATTAACAGGTTCGCCTTGCATTTGTAGTTTTTCTGCGGTTGTAGTTGCTTCTGGTAATAAAATCCACAATACGATGTAAATAAGAAGCCCAGTTCCAAACCCTGCAAATACAGCAAATAGAATAGCTATTCTAATCCAAATTACATCTACATCAAAATAGTGTGCTACCCCTGAAGCTACGCCTCCAAAAAACTTATCCTCACCATCTCTAAATAGTTTCTTCTTAGAAGATTTACTACTATAATTTTTACCAGAATCGTCTGTAAATAACTCCTCATCTATCATATAATCTTCTGGTTGCCCCATAACAGCTATGATTTCATCAATATCAGATTCGTTTACAACTTGACGGACGTCTTTAACACGCTCAGAAAGCAATTCACCTATACGTAATTCTATATCGGCAATAATTTCATCTCTACCTTGAGGGTCGTCACTTAAAGAACGACGAATAGCATCTAAATATCTTTTCATTTTTTGATAAGCTTCCTCATCAATATGAAAAAATATTCCTCCTAAATTTATATTAATTGTTTTGTTCATTTTTTTGTTGGTTTATTGCTAGTTACTAACGCTACAGCTTCAACAAGGTCTGTCCAAGTTGTAGTTAATTCTTTTAAAAATAAATTACCTGTTTCAGTTAATTCATAATATTTTCTTGGTGGACCAGATTTTGATTCTTCCCATCTATAACTTAATAGCCCTGCATTTTTTAATCGTGTCAATAAGGGATAAATTGTACCCTCAACAACAAGCAATTTTGCATCTTTTAGGCTTGAAAGAATTTCATTAGTGTAAGCATCTCCTCTTTGTAATATGGATAAAATGCAAAACTCTAACACGCCTTTACGCATTTGGGCTTTTGTATTTTCTATCTTCATTATTCGCTATTTATTTACTAATTATTACTATGATAAAATTGATAAAGTAGATTAGTAATGTTGTTAAAATTGTTATCATTTTATTAGTGTTTTTAATTCTGATATTTTTTATCTAGAGATTATAATTGATTTTCTTTTACAAATTTTATAGTTAGAGGATAATGATATACTTCTCCTCTACTTGATTTAATGGTAGCCACAATCGTTAATAGAAATCGTAGAAGTATAATTATCCCAATAAAACTACCCACACCTAACAAGCCAAACAAACTGCCAAAATTATAATGAAGGTCAAACTGATTGAAATTGTCTACATGTCTAAATAGGCTAAAAACTGAACCAATAGCAAAAGGAAATATCGCCAAGCCTAAAATAAACACATATAAGGTATAACTTAAATTAAAATTAACCGCTTCTCTACCATTCTCATCTAAATACTCACTCTTATCTTTCTGAACTGTCCACATAATTACCGGTCCAATAATACTTCCCAATGGAAATACAAAGCTTAAAAAAGCTGATAAATGTATCAATGCAGATGCGTTTTTTTCGTTTTGACTTAACATGATTTTATTTTTATATAGTACTTTCTTATGCAAATATACATATAAAAGATAATACTATGCAATACAAAGTACTGCATTTTAACATTTATTTAACATTTGGTTAAAATGAAAAATTGAAAAAAATTAAATTTTAATTTACTGACACTATGCGTTTTAAATAAAAAATATAGAATTTTAAATCGATTCATAAAACAATTACTCAATTTTAATTAACTTGTCCTAAAATTACACTTATGCCAAAAATTACTGTCAAAAGCATGAATAAATTTCTTTTATTCAAATTACCATCGGCTTATTTTTCTGGAGTTAGGGTAAAATCTATCAATGAAAATGAAGCTATTGCCACAGTAAAACATAAATGGATCAATAAAAACCCTTTCAAATCATTATATTGGGCTATTCAGGGTATGGCTTCAGAATTGGCAACGGGAATTTTAGTGATGAAAAAAATTGCCGAAAGCGGCAAAAAAATATCAATGCTAGTTACCTATCAAACAGGAACTTTTACAAAAAAAGCAACGGGAAGAATTAACTTTATATGTAAAGATGGTCATTTAATAAATGAAGCTATTGACAAAACTATAGCAACTGGAGAAGGTGAAACCGTAACCATGATTGCTGAGGGATTTGATGAAAGTGGAGATTCGGTTTCTAAATTTGAATATCAATGGAGTTTGAAGGTT